>JBIKIM010000263.1:0-3072 GCA_044361605.1 Bacteroidia bacterium
ATTCTTTGCAAATGCAAAAAAAGCCCTGTATATCAAGGCCATGCCGTCTAGTAAAAATAGTTTATTGCCGCTCATCTCAAAAGGCAGCAAGTTACTAAAATTAAGGGGGCTTGAAACGAATTAATCCTCTTTTTTCTTGAATCCCAAAGAAACACCGTTGATGCAATATCGCAGACCTGTGGGCTGCCCGTATCCATCATTGAAAACATGCCCTAAATGACCCCCACAAGCGGCACATACCACCTCTGTACGCGTCATACCATGTGTTTTATCAACGATTTCTTTTACCGCCGATTTGTCTACTGCTTGATAAAAACTAGGCCAACCACAACCGGCATCAAACTTTGTTTTCGATTCAAACAACTCAGTCCCACAGCCCTTGCACACATAAATACCCGCATCCCATTCGGTCTCAAATGGACTTGTGAAGGGCCGCTCGGTTCCTTTTTCACGTAAAACCCGATAGGCCTCCGGACCTAATTGTGCCCGCCATTCCGCCTCGGTTTTTACAATAGAAAACGGATTGTTATTATGGTTGATTGTCATATTTTTTTTATTTTCGGGGGAATCCAAAGAACGGCGTTCTTCCTTCGGTGCCGACTGCGAACACGCAGAAGGAGTCAAACTTAAACCGCCTGCTACACACAAGAAGTACAATACTTTTTTAACTGTTTGTTGAAGTGGTACCACGAGCATGTTTTTATAACCCCAATACTACATCTTTTGTTTGCGCGTTTCGACGAACGACGACTACCAAAATCCGTAAGCAACCGCAAAAAAGACATATCCGTAAAACAGAATCTTAAACAACACCGAATACAAATCTGCCTAGAATCAAACAATCATGACTACCAAAATCCGTAAGCGACCGCAAAAAAGACATATCCGTAAAACAGAATCTTAAACAACACCGAATGCCGCTCTGCTTGAAATACATTAGAGGTATAAATACTTAATGGCACGCTCAACAACATGAAAAAGTTCGCATACTCTTCGTATTTCAAAACACAAACTATCAAAACAAACAAGGCAAATACACCCATAGCCAATCGACTCCGTCGCGATTCTACATTGTAACGATAATAACTCCCAAAGACTTTAAACACCCCAAAAAGAGCCACTAATATCAAATTAATAATTACCGTCCAATCCAAGCGAGGCACTATGAAATCATGGGCTTGAATAGGCACATTCCATAACAACAATACCGTTTTAAAATTAAGGGTGGTCGACGCCAAATAACCAATACTGGAAATAAGATAATACGGTATCAATACCCCAAAAACAATCACAAAAACTTCACTTGCTTCGGTCGTTTTAAAAATCAATACAATGACTAATAAAAACACCATGGACCAAAAAAACTCCGGAACACTCAAAGCTCCAACTCCCATAAACAAGGCCGATGCCAATAAATCTCCGCGCTTATAGTGTCCTTTTAAATAGCGATAAAGAAACCACAGACCCAACAGTAAAAACATACTGCCTAAAATCACATAATTCATTTGTAAACTACTGCCAAAAAGAGCCGTCAAAGTCCCATAAAAAAACAAAATACTGTATCCGGGCTTATCGGCAATGTTATACTCCCAAGCAATTTGACTCAACATAAGGCCTTGAAGCAGAATTAGTGCTGTCGACAACCAAAATGACAGCCACACGAATCCATTTACCCCCTCCAAAACAAGGCGAAACAACCCTCTTTGAATACCGCTAAATTCGGGAGTACCTGCCGAGTAAAACAATAACAAACGCAAACCTACCACCCAAAAAAGCAGGGTAACTAATTGCGTAATTCGGTTGTCGTAAATAAATTTAATCACGGTTTTTAACTTGCATCCAAAACCATTGTTTGTCTCGCAACAATGGAAGCGTAAAAGTACAATATTCCGATTCTATCCCGTCAAAAGGAACCACCACATTATAAAAATTATCTGAATTTAGTAACAGATGTTCTTCAATCGCATAATCAGGTCGTAAAATCACCTCTTTAATTTCATTGTTCTTAGAAATATCATCGTTGTAAACGAGGTGCACGCCATTTTCACAAACAAATGAGCCAAAACCCAACAGATAAGCCGTTGCGGGCGAGGCGGTTTGCTCTTTGTTGACCCGCAAAATCGTATCACAAATTCCCGAGGAATCAAAAAACAAGGCCCCAATTTCGTTGTAATTGTACAATACTTTGGTCGCGGTTTGTGGGATCCCATTGATATAAAAAGTTTCTAATTGCTTCAATTCAATGTACCGCTCCAAGAGTAAAACGCCCCCACCGTCTTGCTGAGGCACCACCCGCCTAATAACGTAATTCATGGGATTTCTGCGGTACTTAGTGCGCATGTCTCCATCCAAAATTTTGGCCTGCATATCGGTAAAGAGCCCATCGTACTGTTGATACCCCGTTTGTGCATCGGCAAGCCACCACAAACTATATCCGGTAATTTCTCTTTGCCCCTCACCAACCAAGGCGCATAGCATCCACCTCGATAAAAAAGCATCGTATACCATTTCGGCAGATTGCACTTGAGCCGCCAATCGCCATTCTCTAAATCCGCTTTCAACCTCACTGCCCCGAAAAACAAAAACTTGTTGTTCTTTTTGTTGGGAATTGAAAACCGACCTCGGTTTTAATGCGCGCAACAAACCTAAAACCTCCTTGCTTGCCCCCAAACCAAAATGCGTAAAGGCCACAAAGGCCAATCGCTCGTCTAAGGTATCACAGTATTGTCGTTGCAAGGACCCGTTTAAATCACGCACTTGTGCCCAAAATGCCGTTTGATTTCCCCCAACATCAGAAAGAACCGACACCGCCCATTGCCCGTTTTCTTTAGAATAGGCAAACTTTATATCGTCGGGATTCCAATGTTTTATGGGTAAATATCCTAGAAAATTCGAAACGACAGCCCCTTCTAATCCTAGCCCGATATGGTTTAAATACAACCTCAAGGGTTCGCGTCTTTTACGAATAACACTAACCCAAAAAATTTGGGTATCCGCTAAGAACATATCTATTATGTATGCCTGCTTGGGGAGGTTAAAAACCCGGTCGTCTTGAAAACCCAGTTCGCGGTC
>JBIKIM010000265.1:0-3066 GCA_044361605.1 Bacteroidia bacterium
TTCCGTGTGCGCCACAGCCGCCGGAATAAGAATAGAGCGGTCTAAGTAGTACTGATCAATACGGGCACCCATTTGTCCCCAAAGCGTTGTCATCAATTGCGTAACAAGCACCAATAATAGAGTCGTTTTTTTCATTTTATTAGCGTATTACTTGGATGTAGCCTCTGTATAATTGATTGGTTTGACGGTTCTTCATGTAATAGAAATAGACGCCATTGGGAAGTTCACTGCCATTAAAATCAGTAGCGGCCCAGTCGTTCTTGTAATTTTCTGAATCATACACGCGTTTACCCTGACGGTCGCTAATTACAATTGAATACAGGAACAAATCTGGTATATCAATTAAATTCCACGTTTCATTTTCATCATCTCCATTCGGTGTGATAATATTAGGAATCTTAACTAACGGCGGGTCTATGATTCTAATAGTGACAGAATCTAAATCCGGACACCCGTTAGAGTCTAATGCGGACACGTAAAAACGGGTGCTATCAATTAACTGAGTCGTTTTAGCTACTGCTTTGTTAGAATCTCCCAATATGAATTCACTAGGCGTCCATTTAATATTGAAGGCCGCATTTTTCACATATAGATTAACCTGGCGCCCGCGGTAGATTACCGTATCGGGATTGGGTTTGATATCGGTTGGGGTGTAAGCAAAAACCTGCACCGAATCTTGCGCGGTACATTTGCCTTTATTAATGGCCGTGAAATAATAGGTTCCACTGGTTCTAAATGCTTTTTGGGCGTTGTTATCGCCGTCGATATTCCATATGAGGGAATCACCACCTTGAGCCTCAAAAATCACCGAATCACTTTTACAAATCGGCATCGTTCCTCCCACCAAAGCCCAACTCGTAACAGGAATATCTACGAGTGAGTCGAGTAATTTGCTTGTCGTATCGGTACAGCCTAAAGAAGACGCTACAATAAGGGTCACATTGTAAGGACCTGAATTGGGATACGGGTGTTTCACCAATACAGAACCGGTATCTACCTTACCATCACCAAAATTCCAGTATCTATTGGTAATCGGATAGACTGAAACACTACTGGTATCGACAAAGGTTACCGAATCGGGCATACATATCCCCTCAAAACTAAAATCAGCTACAGGGGAAGGCCACACAGCGACTATTTGGGTCACACTATCAGCACATCCGTTAATATTCTGTACACGCAATTGCACGGTAAAGGTATCGTCTGTGGCATATCGATGCACGGTGGTAATGGCAGGACTTTCAACGGTTCCATCACCAAAATCCAATCGCGAAACATCAATGGTATCATACAAGTCCAAGCCAAAATCATAATTGAATGTAAATCGGTTGGCGTTTAAACATTGGAACGTATCGTTTCCTGCTAGTGACAAATTCAATCCTAACGTGGGATTGGGAACTGGGAATGACCTCACTATACCGATTGCCGAATCTCGGCAACCTACTAAAGAGGTTCCTATTAAGCTCACATTGTAAATACCAGGTGCGCTGAAAACGCGTTTTACGGCTGTATCCTGTTTTACGAATTGGTAATTAAAATACCATTGATAAAACATACTGTCTTCCCGTGGGTAACGTTGTAATACCCTGCGGAATCGAGTCGTATCGCCAAAACAAACACTTTTTGTTTGAAATTGGGGTTGGGGACGCGGGTGAATGCGTAAGTTGGTATCACGGATGGTAATACAATTTTCATCAGACACTAACCGTAAACGCACTTTATATAAGGCAGGCGCTAGATATTCGTAAGATGTAGTTTTGTTAGAATCTAATTTCAATAATGGGTTATCCCGATTAAAAGACCAAATATGATCTTGTATACTTCCACCATAATTAATGGAGGCATCAGAATCGAAATCCGTTATTTCCCCGAAGCAAATATTATCGATGAACAGCTTATTTACAATAGGCTTCGGATGCACGACCACATCGGTTTCAACGGAATCGACACAGCCCTTATTGGTACGTACCACCAGCTTCACCATATTGGGTGTAGGGTCCGCATTGGAAAAGACATAATTTTTATTGACTTTCTGGTTGATTACAGATACCCCGCGGTAATGCCAGTCCCACGAGACCATTTTATTATCGGCTGCGGGATCTGTTGTGTTATTACGCGGATTGATGGTAGTTAACGGGGGCGTTTCACACTTTTCTGTGAAATCGATCAGCGGACTTGGATTGCCATAGATTCGCACATCCAATTTCTCAATGGCGATACATCCCTGGTTCGTTTCTCTCGTTACGATTACCTTGTAGGAACCGGCAACATTAAGCGACATTTTGAAGGTATCTAAAACCCCTGTTGGCGGAGTAAAAACTGTATTGATAGGGGGAACTATGCCTTCTATCGTAAATGAGGTAGAGAACATAGTCTCCGTCGTTTTGCTGGGCGATGCCTCCTTTGAAATCCCGTATTTGTCTACAACCCAAAATCGTTGTCCTTGACAAACAAAAGCGTTACTTACCGTATCTAATCCCCTATTCGGATAACTCTCATAGCTTAGCCATTTACCCCCGTCGGTATTGGTTTCCGGATTGATACGTATGATTACGGGAAAATTGGTTTTATCTTTTTTACCACCAATTGCATTCTCAACTTCAACACTTACGATATAAGATCCTGCAACCCTAAACACGTGAAATGCGAGCGTATCGGGATTGGCTGGCACGGTGGTTTTGTTGTAGCTTAAATAACCTGCGGTGGTGTATGCCGTTGCGTCTCCAAAATTCCATGTAAACGGATCCGTTGTTACATTCACATTTTTCACGAGCGCGCGAAATTTCAACGTATCCTCCTCGCATTTTTTCCCTTCTAAGCGCTCAATCTTAATAAAAGGATCTGTGGTATTGCCTAATGTATTGATACCTCCTTGGAAGTTAGCACCGCCTTTTTCGTTACCTAATACAAAATGTCCCAAATCTCCAGAGCTCATAACACCCGTGGAAATAGAACCAACATTGTTAGACGAACCCCCTTTGTTTATAACAACCCAAGCACCGTTGGATATTGAGCGTAAAATTTGCAAACTTGGGGCATCGTAGGCCTGGTCGTCATTTTGCGTTT
>JBIKIM010000266.1:0-3064 GCA_044361605.1 Bacteroidia bacterium
ATTATAGATACTGTGAAAAGGTCTTTTTCCCTTTGAAAAAGTAGGAGAAAACCAAGCTTTCTTTAATCATGCCCTTCAGTTTCGACAGTTCGGGCCTATGTTTGGTTTTCACGAGTTGCGATTTGATCTTGTCGTATTCCCGGTGCGCTTTAATGATTTCTAAGGTGTGAAGCGGCTTCCCCTGAAACAAGAAAAATACGCCTGCCAAACCATCGAATAATTTGCGTTGCAGAATGCGTTTTTTGAGGTAGTTGTCGGGAAGATTTTTATGCAACATGATCAAACTATTACGGAAGTTTAAAAATGTTTTTTTGGGATTTTGATTCGACAAGGTGGCACCGCCCATGTGATAAACGGTGGCTTTCGGACAGCTGTAAATGCCCAAATTGAGGCATTGAATTCGCCAACACAAATCGATTTCTTCCATGTGGGCGAAAAACATCGGGTCCAATCCTTCCAAGGCATTCCATACCTCTCGTTTAATAAACAACGCAGCGCCTGAAGCCCAAAACAGGGGTTCGCTTTGTTCGTATTGACTATTATCGAACTCTACGTTTCCGAAAATCCGACCCTTGCAAAAGGGGAATCCGTAATGGTCGATATAACCACCTGCGGCTCCGGCATATTCGAACTTCCCATTGCGGCTGTAATCCAATATTTTGGGCTGAGCGGCGGCGAAATCATCGTGGTCATTAGCCACCTGCATGAGTTCGTGGAGCCATTCTGGATTTCCAGGTTCGGCATCGGAATTTAGAAGCACGAAATATTCGGCATCGCATTGTGCAAGCGCTTTATTGTAGCCACCGGCAAACCCATAGTTTTTATCCAAGGATATTACCTCAATGGAATCACCATAGGTCGCATTTACAAAGCTCACCGAATCATCGGTTGAGGCGTTATCGGCTACGATTATGCGAACATTTTCGTGCTGAGAATGCCGCATTACCATAGGTAAGCACTTGGCTAGAATGTCGCGGGTATTGTAGTTCAATACCACGATATCAATGCGGGGTAAATTCATTAGGATACCTTAAAAGGCATAAATATAAAGTTCGATAGCGGTCCAGACAACCACAATACGCAATACTGTTTGCGGGGATCGCCTACAGCCTTTTTAAAGTCGTTGATTTTATCGTTTTGGATAATATTCAATTCAACCAATCGCTCTAAGGTGCTGGCATTAATGCTGTAAGCGAAGCCAAATTCGGTCCGGTCGAATAACAATTCTCCTATTTGGGCATTCTCTTGGTGCGCCACAAAAATGGGGATTTCAGAGAACCCGCCGTCGATCATTTCATCAGAAACTTCTTTAAGTTCTTTGGAAATTTTATTGAGTTGTTTTTTTAGTATCTCGAGCTGGGACTTTACGTCTGTTGCGTTCATATTTATTGTTTTATGATTCGTTGGGTATTTACAGTTCCGGCTGCGTTTATTTTTACAAAATAAACACCTTTGGGCAGCGCATCGAGATTCATACGCACCTGTGTTTGCTGTTGGCCCGACTCTGTTTGAACCAATTTGCCTTGAATATTATAAATGGCAATCTGCGCCACAGGGCTGCTGCTTTCGATTTTTAGGAAATTGGTTACGGGATTTGGGCTGATTTTAGCGGTAAACGCGGGTGTCTTTTTTACCGAGGTTTGAACATCCTTTAGTTTGAGGTGCCAGATGCCCCGGCCATGGGTGAACGCAAATAGGGTGCGGTCGGAATTGCGAATTTTAACTTCATGCACCGCCACGTTAGGAATGCTGTATTCTTTGTTCCATGTAATACCGCCATCTAGGGTGTAATATAAGCCGTAATCCGTACCTGCGAAAATGTAGTGTTCTGGACTGCGCGGATCTACTGCCACACTATTAACGGGTAAACCCTTAGGCAGATTAGCCGAAATGTCTTCCCATTTGGGGTTATCCGTATCCAAATCGCTTACTTTCCAGATCCGTGAGGTATCGCTGTAATTGCTAAAAGCGCAAAAAATTTGATATTTATTTTTTGGATTTACTTCAATAAAATTCAGGAAATCATTCGTAATAACACCGGGAACACTAAGGTTGTAATTAACATCGGTGCCGACTGCGGTAGCGGCATTTTCGAGTTTGTAAAGCTGTGCCGCGCTTCCCCCGAAATACATAACTGGATTTAAGTCGTGACTAATTCCTATGGCTTTAAGCCCTGAACGGGTGGTTGTATTTACCCGCTGCCAGTTATCTCCGCCATCTACCGAACGGTGTATGCCACGGTTGGTTCGGTAAAACAGCATGTACTGGTCTGCTTCGTTCATGTTATAAGCATTGATAAAACTAACGCCCTCCGTTTCAAAGACAGGATCTGCGATGTATTGGAATTGCTGCGGACCCGATTTGAAATTGTCTACCCGGCGTATGCCTTCATTTTGAGTCGACAAATAAGCCACGTCGCCGTCTTGTTGACCAATGTGGGAATAGGCACCATCGCCACCAAAAATAAATTCAGAAACGAAAGGTTTTAAGCCCACATGGGTTCCATTGTCTTGGGTTCCCCCGATACATTCGAAACCGGAATATCCAGGTCCACCTGCATAAAACTGGGTTACACGGTATCCATAGTTGGCATCTTTGATGGCGTTAGCGCTTCCCCAGCGTAAGAAATAGACGCCTCCATCGCTGCCGATGGCGTATTCGTTTTTGGTCTTGGTAAAGCCAGCAAAGGAATGGTGATCGGCGTGCGTTCCGTTGATCCGGGTCCAAGATTGACCTCCGTTTGTAGAAAAAGCGGAATTAACACCACCTGCTACGACTTGATTGCTGTCGTGCGGACTGTTTCCCAATAACACACAATAGCGCTGATATCCGGCGCCAATAGCGGTTGGGGTGGTGCGTTGGGTCCAAGTTCTGCCGCCATTGCTGCTTTTGTAAAAGGCTACCGGAGGATCGCTAAAGCCGAAACCTTCGAAAAGCGCATAAACCACATTCGGGAACGCGGCACAATTGGCCAATTGAATCCGTCTAAAACTAGCCGGTCTGTTGGGGAAGGTTAATGTGGACCAAGAATTACTATTTCCGTTGGAATCAGAGGCCAACACCC
>JBIKIM010000267.1:0-3057 GCA_044361605.1 Bacteroidia bacterium
TGAATTAGGTCAAAATGATATCTTGCCAGGGGTTTTGGATTTCTTAACCCTATTAGAGTCCCATCATTGTGCAATGGGTGTGGGCAGCAGCTCCAAAAATGCCCCTTTTATTTTAGACAAGTTGGGCTTGGTATCGCGATTTGCTTCGGTAATAGACGGAAACGGCGTTAAAAACACCAAGCCAGATCCCGAAGTATTCCTCAATGCGGCCCATCAATTGCAGGTATTACCTGAAAATTGTCTCGTGGTAGAAGATGCCCCTTCTGGCATTCAAGCGGCCAAAGCCGCAGGCATGAAAGTGGTTGGCGTTGGACACGATTTGGCCGAAGCCGACCTATGTGTGTCAAGTTTGGTTGGACTCGGCTGGGACCAAATTCAAAATTTATAAACATTTTATGAAAGAGTATATCAAAATACATCCATGGCAAATTGTGGAGGAAGGATTCCATCGTGAAAATGCCAAAGTTTCTGAGAGTGTTTTCAGCATTGGTAACGGTAGAATGGGTCAACGAGCCAATTTTGAGGAAGACTACAGTGGTGAAACCTTGCAAGGTTCTTATTTAGCCGGTGTCTATTACCCCGACAAAACCCGAGTGGGTTGGTGGAAGAACGGATATCCTGAATATTTTGCTAAAGTGCTTAACTCCGTAAGTTGGAACCAAATTCGTGTGGAAGTAGACGGTCAAGTGATAGACTTGAACCAAATGGATCCCTTGAATTTTACCAGAACCCTCGATATGAAAAAGGGCTTGCTTAAAAGAACCTATCGGGTAGTTACGGCTAAAGGGATTGAATTGCAATTTGATTGGACACGTTTTGTGAGTATGAAACGCAAGAATTTGGGCGTGATTGCCCTATCCATCAAAGCGTCGGCAGATTGTCAAATAAACATTCAAAGCAAGCTCAGCGGCGATGTAAACAATCAAGACAGTAATTACGATGAATTCTTTTGGCAAGATACCCAATCGGGCGTAGAAGGTTCCCAACTTTGGGTGACGCAAAAAACCAAAAAAACAAACTTTTCAATTGCGGCAAGCGCATTGCATAATATTGTTTTAGATACCAATAATTATACGATTAATTTAAGTACTGAAGATCGTGGTTCGGTAGCGAATTTTGATATTCGCTTGGAGAAAAACCAAGAGTTGCAGTTGCAAAAATTCACCGCCGTTTGCAGTAGCATGTATGGTCCTGAATCGGAATTGCGGAACACGGCCCATGCCGAGGCTCAAGAAGCCAGCCAAGTCGGATTAGCGGCGCTCCTAACAGAACAAAGCCAAGAATGGACGCGTATATGGCACAATTGCGATGTAGAAATTGATGGCGACGACGAAGCGCAACAGTCTATCCGATTCAATATTTTTCAACTTTTTCAAACCTATACCGGCGACGATTCGCGTTTGAATATCGGCCCGAAAGGATTTACCGGTGAAAAGTACGGCGGCAGTACTTATTGGGATACCGAAGCCTATTGTTTGCCCTTTTATTTAGCTACCGCTCCAAGCGATGTAGCCCGTAATTTGTTGGTTTACCGGTATAATCAGCTCGACAAAGCCATCGAAAACGCCCAAAAATTAGGCTTTACCAAAGGGGCCGCGTTGTATCCCATGGTTACCATGAACGGCGAAGAATGTCATAACGAGTGGGAAATAACCTTTGAAGAAATTCACCGAAATGGCGCCATCGCGTATGCCATTTACGACTATATCAATTACACGGGCGACACCGCGTATATGGCAGAATATGGGTTGGAAGTGTTATTAGGTATTTCCCGTTTTTGGTCGCAGCGGGTGAATTTCTCTGAAAACAAACAACAATGGGTTATGTTGGGGGTTACCGGTCCTAACGAATTCGAAAATAACATCAACAACAATTGGTATACCAATAAATTCGCGGTTTGGTGTTTGAATTATACACGCGATCAAATTCAGCTATTGCAAAAAGAAAATCCAAAAAGATTTGCAGAAATCGCATCTAAAACGGCGTTTGAAGCGTCGGAAATAACAAGGTGGAACGAAATGACTTCCAATATGTATTTCCCTTACGATGCCGATCGCAATGTGTATTTGCAGCAGGATGGATTTTTGGATAAGGAATTAATCCCAGTTTCGCAGTTGCCGGCCGACCAACGTCCTATCGTGGAGCATTGGAGTTGGGACCGTATTTTGCGAAGTTGCTACATTAAGCAAGCCGATGTGTTGCAAGGATTTTACTTCTTCGAAGACGAGTTTGACTTGGATTCCCATAAGCGGCATTTCGACTTTTACGAGCCCTTGACCGTGCACGAAAGCTCGCTTTCACCTTGCATTCACAGCATTCTTGCCAATAAAATTGGCAATTCTGAAAAGGCCTATGAGTTCTATTTGCGCACCGCCCGTTTGGATCTGAACGATATCAACAACGATACGTGCGACGGTTGTCATATTACCAGCATGGCCGGAACTTGGATGACTATCTCCAAAGGTTTTGCTGGGTTACGCGTTCGCGATGGCCGCCTGCACCTGTCGCCCAATATTCCCCAAAAATGGAAATCCATACGTTTCAATATCCGATTTAGGGAAAATTATTTGCGCATTTCGCTTTACAAAGAACAAGTAGAGGTGGAAAATATCGAAGGCCCGTCCCTCTTAATCAACAGCTGGGGTGTCGATTTTCAAGTAGAACCAAAACAATCCAAACGGGTCGATTATGCCAATAAATAAACTGATTTTAGGCCTCACGCTGGCTTTTTTTGCCTGTAATACGGAGCGCCAATTTACCGAAACGCCTAATACCAAGGTGGTGTCGGTGTTTAATTGGTCGGATACCGCCTTCATTGAATCGTCAGATTTTTTTGATGTGGGGTATGCCGATAGCGTGCATGCGGGTGGCGATGTTCAAATAAAGCGTGCAGACAGCTCGCGCTATTTACTTTTCGGGGGAAGCCTTCCTTACGCCGCGTTGCGCGCGTTTCAGGGAACTACTTACGTGGATGTTATGACATTCAATGCCGCGAACGGACGTAAAAGAGTTCACCATGGGATTCGATTTACGGATTCGGGTATAGGCATTGAAACA
>JBIKIM010000268.1:0-3040 GCA_044361605.1 Bacteroidia bacterium
GGAGGAATTGTCGGGCGCTTCGGTATTGTTATCGCCGCATTGGCGCAGCATAGAACCCAATTTGGAGGATCCGATAATTAAGAGAAATATAGAGCTTACCTACATGCACGGGCTCTATAATGCCGGCTTTATAGGGGCAAGCCGCAGGGGCTTAGACTTCTTGCAGTGGTGGTCGCGCTGCTGTTTGTCGTATAAGGAATTGCAAAGCCACCAAGGCATTTACGTAGACCAAACCTTCCTGAATGTGGTGCCCTTGAATTTTGAGTCGGTGCGCATTTTAGCGCATCGGGGCTGCAATATTTCGGCGTGGAATTATCATACGTGTTTACGCAGTTTGGATGGCGATGGCCAGGTGTTGATAAACGAGCGTTACCCCTTGGTGTTTACGCACTTTGCCTGGGGTTACGATCAGACCTTTGAGCAGGGTGATGATTTATTAATAGCGCCTCTTTGGGGGAAGTGGAAGGAACGGCTGGAATCGTGGTCGGGGTTTTCACAGCCTTTTCAGGGGCAAAATAGCATATCGTTTGGAACAAGGGTGGTTGAGGGATTAAAATGGCGCTTTTATAAGGGGCTGGATGGGTTTTTAGCCGTTTTGGGATTGCAGCGAAAGCAACGATGAGAAAGGGCGCATTTTGTACCATTATAACCAAGAATTACGCGCATTATGCGGTGCGTTTGTTTCAATCGTTGCAGGCACATGCCATTGGAACATCGCCGACTTTTTATGTGTTTTTTGTAGATCCGTTGTCGGATTCGGAAGTTGATAAACTGCAAGAATTTGCAGGTCCGGGTTTTGAGGTGGTTTTGCCTAAAGATCTATTGAGTCACTCAAAAATGGCTCAGGATACGTTTGCTACCTATGCGGCGCAAAAAGACAGCATGTTGCGTTGGGCTTTGAAGCCGGTGGCAATGAAGTATGTATTGGAGTCGAAAGGCGCAGATGCCTGTTACTTTTTGGATCCGGATTTGTGCTTTTTTAGCGACTATGGGTTTCTTTGGGACTATTTTGAACATTCGAATATTGTGTTGTCGCCGCATTGGCGGGAAATAGACCCTTCTAAAACGGATAGTACGGCAGAAATTTCGTTGAATTATAAACACGGTGTTTTCAATGGGGGATTTGTAGGTGCTTCCCCAAAGGCGTTGGATTTCTTGGATTGGTGGAGTGCCTCTTGTGTGGCTTTGCCGAGGTTTGAGAATAGGGGCAGTTTATTTGTAGATCAGAAGTTTTTGGATGTGGTTCCCACGTATTTTGAGGGTGTTCATATATTGAAACATAAGGGTTGTAATATTTCGGAATGGAATGAGAAAATGGTGGTCCGCGAGAAATTAGAGGATAGAATCGTACTTAATTTAGCGTATGATTTGGTATTTGCTCATTTTGCCAATTCGTATGAGTTGGCAATTCAAGCGGGACGCGACGGTATATTAGGGGATTTGTATTTAGGTTGGAAGCAGTCTTTAGAGGAAGTAAAACAATCAATTTTGGGAAGGGGTTTGGATGGACTTTGGGTTAGAAATTCCGAGGTAAAGTCCGAATTAACCCCATTGTTACGAGCGAAGAAATGGGTGTATTATCAAGCAAAGAAAATAGTTGACCGTGCAGAAGGAAACAATAAATAAGGGTAAGGCTGTTTTACTTTACTATTTTAACTGGCATATACCAACGTATATTTCAGGTCTGGTTGCTTCGGATATCGAGCAACAGTTGGAAGCTGGGGAAGAGGTGGTTTTGTTAAGCTGCAAAGGCGCACTTCAGCCTTGCTGGAACAATATGGAATCGCGAGAATCGGTGTGCCGCGCGTGTCGGTTTCACCAGCGCAGCAATACCGTTTTTCAAAATCCCAAGGTAAAAAAATTATACGTAGACGATTATTTGAGCACCCAAGAATTGGAACGGGCATTTGTGAGCTCGCGCTTGATGGATTATCACGATGTAGAAAGCATTAAAGATTTGCAATACGAGGGCATGGATTTAGGCTATGGTGCCTTATCGTCGTATGTGAGTGCCACGCGTATTAACGAACCGCTGATTGATGACACATTTCGCGAGTATTTCGATCGTTTGCTTAAGGTAGAATTATCCTTAGTGTTGGCGTTTAAACGCGTTATAGCGTCATATCAGGTAAAGCAAGTGGTTGTTTATAACGGACGATTGCACGATGTGCGGCCGATTTTATTATCTGCTCAAAAGGAACACATTGCGTTGCGGGTATTAGAAGCGGATCGGGCTTCGGAACACAAAACACTCGTTTCGGAATTTCCTGGCGTAATGCCACAAAACATTGAACACCGTACCTATTTGATTAGAAAAATGTGGGAGGAGTCGACTGATAATGAGCAAGATCGATTGGAATTTGCAAAAAGCTTTTATCACAAACGCCGAAATAATATTTTAATTCAAGATTCGGTCGTTTATACTTCAGACCAGGAGCAGGGTCTTTTGCCAGAAAGTTGGGATGTGAACAGGCGGAATGTCGTTATTTTTAATTCGTCGGAGGATGAGTTTACGGCTTTGGGCCGTGATTGGGATGATTTGTCGTTGTTTGAGTCCCAGCTCAAAGGGGTAGCGTTTATCGCGGAGGTGTTATCGCAGGACCCTCAGGTGCAGTTATATGTGCGGGTTCATCCCAATTTAAAGGGGAATCCATATAACTATCACCAACGCTTATACGATTTAGAAAAGAATTATTCGCAGTTATGTATAATTAGGCCAGAATCCCCAATAAGCACATATGCGTTAATTGATGCCATGAATTTGGGTATTTCGTTTGGCAGCTCGGCGGGTATAGAGGCGGTTGCGTCTAATAAGCCCGTTATCTTGTTAGCAGGCTGTTATTATTATCATTTGGAATCTTGTTATGTACCTAAGGGGCTGGCAGAGCTCAAAGAGTGGTTGTTGCAGGAAAAGTTAGCGGCCAAGCCAATTTTGGGTGCGCTCATGTACGGTTATTACATGTCCTGTCCTGACGTGTACTTGAAGTCGTTTAAGTACGAGGTAACGAAACAGAAGATAGGTTTTTTGACGTATTGGAAT
>JBIKIM010000269.1:0-3029 GCA_044361605.1 Bacteroidia bacterium
ATTACTAGGGTTTATCATGCGAAATATGCAGAAAAAGTGGCGGGAATTATTTGCTAATTCCGCCACTTTTTTCTTTTTGGGGAAGCTGTTCTTCGTCTTGCTCCTTGTACATCTATCGTATCGTTTATTGGGCGTTTCCCTTTGGATAGAAAGCAAGGAGGACTTTTCATTTATAGAAGCCTCAATCAATGGATTTCGACAGGATATATCTGCGGTTTCCTATCAATTATTGATCGTTTTACTGGTGTTTTTAGGTACGTATTTGATTCGTTTTTCCGGTCGATTTTGGCTCGCGGGTCTCTTATTAACAATAGCAACTATCTATTCTGTTTTGATTTGGATTTCCGATGCGGCTATTTTGTTTTATTGGGGAAGCCATTTAAACAGCCAAGCCCTTGCTTATTTGTCTTATCCGGCCCAATTATTCAATTCGGTTTCAGGTATTTTGGTTTTCGGGTCATTGCTTTTAATTACGGCATTAGGGGTAATTGGCGTGCGTTTTTTTAAACGTGCCGTAGAATCGCGGATTTATCTTTTTGAATCGGGTAATTACAGAAAGATTGTATCGGCTGCCGCATGGTTGGTATTACTGTTAATTTTGGCTAGGGGAGGGCTGGGGAAAATCCCGTTAAGTATTTCACAGCCCCAGAAAAGCAGTTCTGAAACGACCAACAAAATGGCGGTTAATGCCTTTTGGAATGCCAATTATTGGCTCTTTAGCGCGCCTCAATATCCAGAAATAGAACATTTGCGCTCTAAGCAGTATTACCAATCACAATACGTTCAACAATACCAAGCAATTTCTGGCGATTCAAGCAGCTCATTATCGGGAACTTATCGACCTAAAAACTTAGTAATCATAGTAATGGAAGGGGTGAGTGCCCAAACATCGAAATTATTGGGCGGAACGCATTACAATGGATTGCCTTTGTTAGATTCATGGGCGCAAACTTGGGGCCGTTGGTCGCCGCATTGTTATGCCACTGGAGATAGAACTGATAAAGGTCTTGCGTCGATATTCAGCGGTTGGCCTGGTCAGCCCTGGCAGGGAATCTTACACGAACCTGCGCGATTCAAGTACCTACCGCATTTGGCCGATGCCATGGCCAAAAATAGGTGTCGTAGTTCCTTTTACTATGGAGGTGATGCCGATTTTGCGAATATGCGGGCTTACATGTCGGGCGGAGGCGTTCAGGAAATCTTCTCCCAAAAGGAAATGAAAATCAAGGAGAAGCCCGGTAATTGGGGTTATCACGATTCCGATGTGTTGCAATATGCGTATCGAAACCTATCAAAGGAAAAAGGGCCCTATTGCGCATCGATACTCACCTTGAGTAGCCATGAGCCCTATGATATTGCTCGCAGCGGAGCAACAGAACTAGAGAAATACTACCAATCGGTTGCGTATGTGGACCGCAGTATCGATGCATTTTTAAGGGCCTGTTTTGCCAACGCGCAATTTGATAAAACGTGCTTTTTAATAATCTCGGATCACGGGAAATACCTTCAAAGTCCCTCCACCCATTTTGGTCAACGGGAATTTTTCAGAATCCCATTTGTTTTATTGGGAAAAGGCATTCAACAGGTAGTGCCTTCTTTGGAGGATCGGTGTTTTTCACAAGCCGATAGTTACAACTCCGTTTTGGATTTATTTTACGGGGAGCGAGACCCTAGGGCTCCTTATAGCCGTTCTATTTTTAGAAACAACCACCCGAATAATGCATTCTTTAATATGGTCCAAGTGGGAGGTTTGATTTCGAAGGAGTCAATTAATTGGTTATCAACAGACAAAATGTCAATAACTTCTGAAATGCCTCTAAATCAATGGGATAGCGCCATTTTGTCGCTAGAATCGGAAATTATTGCAGACTTTTTTAACTTAAAGTAAAACTTATTAGCCTTTTAAACGTCTTAGAAATATTGGCACTGTTTTTGAACCTATGTAGAAGTTATGGCAAATAAAGTAAAACGAAAATATCTTATTTTGATTGCTTTACTATTGGTTAACCTAGTGGGCTTCTTTATCGCAGATTCCTACTTTAAAAAACAGGAGCGTGAAACGGCTGGGACTACATCCTTCATACAATCTGCTGCCGCAACTGGGGCAAGGATTTTATATGCGGATAAAATACTAGGTGTGGGCATCGATTTACTGCGTAAAATAGGAGATTAATCCTTGCAGCAACATCCCTTAACCCAAACCCAAAAGCTTGAGCGGTTTTTGCTCAAATGGAAAATAGATCACTTTGCTTTTTGGATTACTTATGCCTTGGTTTATGGATTTTTATTTCCATTAGGTGTCGATTTACTAACGTCTTTTATTATTGCCAACGGTTTATTATTGTTCCATGCCATAGTGGCATACTTCAACAATGATTATTTAATACCCCGTTTGTTATTGCCGCGTAATTACCTCTTGTACATTCTCAGTTTAAGCTTGGCAATTATTAGCGTTTGCTTTCCACTCAGCATTGTCGTCCATTTGGTGGTCATAAATGAGGAACTTCAAAGTTTGGTATGGTCCGATACGTTTTTTCTCTTCTTGGTTATTAATGTGTTGTTTACGGTTATTACCACTATGGTTTTAAAACTCGTTAAACAATGGTATGAAGATCAAAAAATGACAACCGAATTAAGACGGGAACAACTTCAAACAGAACTTAAATTTTTAAAATCTCAAATCAATCCCCATTTTTTATTCAACTCGTTAAATAACCTATACGCGTTAACGCTAGCCAAATCTGATGCGGCACCAGAGGTTGTGCTGCGCTTATCCAATATTTTACGGTATATATTGTATGAAAGCAGCGAAGGCCAAGTGTCGATTGGAAAAGAAATGCAACATGTTAACGACTATGTAGCCATTGAAAGATTGCGCTTAGGTGATGCCGTGCGCATCGATATCGATATCGATGTGGATTTGAGAGATGAAATAGTAGAACCCATGTTGTTCTTAACGTTAGTAGAAAACGCATTCAAACACAGTGAACAGGTTTTACCCGAAAAACGATTCATTCGTTTGCATGCTA
>JBIKIM010000270.1:0-3015 GCA_044361605.1 Bacteroidia bacterium
ATGGGAGGTACTCGATTCAAAGAAAATACAGGCGTTGCAGGCAATCACCGGAATTAATCGGTTATCGGTATGACACATTTGATATTACACATCCCTCACTCATCACTGCGAATTCCGAATTATTCTCAGTATCTGCTTCCGCGAGATGCCGTGGATGCGGAGGCCTTGCATTTGACGGACTTATATACGGATACGTTGTTTGTTGCTAGACCCGACGATATCGTAATTCAGGCAGACTTCTGTCGGGTCTTCTGCGATGTAGAGCGCTTCAAAACCGATGCGTCGGAACCCATGTCGAAATTCGGCATGGGCGCCACCTATCTGCGTTGCGATGATGGCAGGGAACTCCGGCGGTTAACTCCCGCACAGCGCGATGCGATTCTCCGTGATTACTACGAACCCCACCATGCCAAACTCACGGAGGCGGTGGATACCGAGTTGAACAGGGTGGGCGAGGCGAGGATTGTCGACTGCCACAGTTTTCCGGATACGCCCTTGCAATGCTCGTTTTACCGGGGTGCTGCGAAGTTTGATTTTAATATTGGCACGGATGCATTTCATACGCCAACCAAATGGATAGAGGCATCAGTAACGTTTTTTGCCGAACGCGGTTTTCGTTTGGGTATCGACGAGCCCTATGCCGGCAGTTTGGTTCCCCTGAAACATTACCAAAATGACAACCGAGTTAAAAGCATCATGTTGGAAGTGAACCGAAATCTCTATATGGACCATGATTATAACCGCGGACCCAGATTTAAGGAAATTCAAGACGTGATTTCTGAGTACCTAATCAACTTACGGAAGTAAAATACTACCTAAAGGACCTCAAAACAAAGGCGAAATTGAAGCCCATAATCCTGTTTTTTAGGCCTACACCGTTCAACTTACTTCACCGATAAACCTTTTGTGATGCAGAAATCGTTTCCCTCAATAACTACCCAAAGTAATTTGCTTTCAGTCGCTGGAATGGTACAACGTACTTCATTTGAATCAGCAACTTGAGACTGATACACAATTTGTCCAACCGTATTGATCATCGAAATTCTTTTGATTGGCTGTGAAGCACGGATTGTGATGTCTCCGTCGCTTGGATTTGGAAATAGCGTAAGTTCCACATTTGTTTGTACGGGATTGACTCTTGCTGCGTTCAAATCCAAATTCAAATCTTCTAAAAAAATCAAACTCGATGCCGCACTAGCCAATTGAAATGTGGAGTCGGTAAGAAATGCACCCACGGTCGCAGTTTGGGGTGTAGCGGTGTAACCGGATAGCCAAACAATATTCTCATTAAATAGGGTATAATTGCTTGGAACGGTGGAACTGCTATTCTGAGAAAACATTGCAGAGCCCACCAAGGTGTCTGCATCAAAAAAGTTAACCATTACAGAAACACGATCTCCGGTTGACAAAATACCTTTCCAATAACCGCGTAAACTTACATAGCGTTGATTCACTGAAAAGCTAGGTATGTCCATTGCCGCAACTGGAAGGGAAGGGTTTTGAGAAATAACCCAAGAAGGCAAAATTTCAGTGGCCGATTGCATCAATACAGGATATTGTTTGAGAATTAAAGCATAACCGCTGCGCGCTGAGGTTGTTTGCAATGTAAATTGATTCGTACCCGCGATCTTGGCTACTTTTTCCTCATAGGCGTCTAAGGATGAATACCATGAGGATGGTCTCAATACACTAAGTCCACCCCAAGATTCAAAATCCAAATTTGCCGTAGCGGCTGTTTTACCATCGGGAAAGGAGATGTCGTATATGGAAATACTGCCTGATGAATTGGGTGTTCCAGAAGCAGCACTGCTGGCAATATATATGAATGCGGAATCAGCTACCAAGTTGGGTATAGTATGCACATAGGTCAAGGGCACGGTAATTGAATTGTCGCCAGAACCTGTGGCATCTGGCAATAAGAAAAACTGTTCTAAAATAATGGGCATAGGATCTACGCCTTTGGTAAAGCCAACAATAACGAGTGCGGAATCACTGCCCAATTCGCTGCTGTTGTAGTTTATTTTAATACTATTAGGGGTGCCGCTGATGGGATAACCTCCATTGAGAACATTTGGATATCCAGCGCCTACTTCTAACGCATAGCTAATTATTTTGTCAGATACATTATTGGATAATTTAATTCCTCGAGAATTACCTGGCGTTTTGGATGAATCCATACTAGCGGCGCCAATCACCATCCATTTGTTAGGTACTTTAAACTGGTTTTGTGTCCAATCGTTGAAGTTTCCATTAACGATAGTTGATTGTGCATTTAAACGTGCAACGGTAAAACCTAGAACGAGCAAGAATACGGTTGAAATTTTATTCATGATATTGAGACAAAATTAAGGGCGATGAAAGATTCACCGCCCTTATATAAAGTGATTTTATTTTTGATTAATGTGTAATTATTACGCTTTCGGTTCTAAATCCGTTAGCGGATTTGATGGATATCTGATAAATGCCTTCGGCCCAAGTCTTTGAATCTAAAAATTGGGTTCCTGAATTGTTGCCTTGGGTTATGATTTGGCCGGTGCTGCTGTATACAATATAGGTAGATTTTTCGCTTCCCAAATTGACATAGAATCCAGCATCTGCCGGGTTTGGATAGCTGTTACCTAGACTTCCGTTACTATCTGACTTGCTAGAGCGGGTTTTAACAATTTTTACCGTGTAGCAGTAGACCGTTGAGCAGGTTCCAGAAGAATCATAGGCGGTTAAACAAACTTTATAACCTCCAGAAGCGGCAAACTGGTGAACTGGCGTTTTGTCCTTGCTCAATGCAGAACTGTCACCGAAGTTCCAAACATATGATTTTGCACCGGTACTTGTGTTCTTTACGTACATTTTTCCGTTCGATGCAATACTATCCACCGTGAAGCTCGCTTTGGCGGTGCATGGAGAACAATCTACTTTAACGCTGGTACAAATCGTGGTATCGCAGGATTTGCACAAATCCGTATATTTTATACAAACGGTATACGTTCCAGTGTTCTTAAAGGTATGGGTTGCAGT
>JBIKIM010000271.1:0-3013 GCA_044361605.1 Bacteroidia bacterium
CACCTCCGGAATTACCCGGATTAATGGCAGCATCGGTTTGAATAAAATTTTCAATCGCATATTGATTCCCTTGTGAACGGAGCAAGTCGATATTGCGACCCATGGCACTAACAATTCCGAGGGTAACGGTGCTGTTCAAGTTGAAAGGGTTGCCCACGGCAACGACCCACTGCCCTACCTTAACTTCATCCGAGTTACCCAATTTTAAAAAGGGCAAATCGCTGTCGGAAATACGTAAAACTGCTAAATCGGTATTTTTATCGGCCCCTATAAGTTCGGCGTTGTACGTGCGTTTGTCGTTTAGCACGACTTCTATTTTAGTGGCATCAGCAATTACGTGGTTGTTGGTTACGATGTATCCATCTTGGGAAATTATCACGCCCGATCCCGATGCCATACGCGGACCTGGACTGTCGAATCTTAAACCGGGATTATTGAAAAACTCAAAGGGGTCGAAGGGACCTTCGCTTTGGGGCTGCCGTGAATTACTTCCCCCAGAAGTCGTTTTAATATGGACAACCGCAGGATTGGCAATTTCAGCCACTCCCGTAAAATCGAATCCTGGAAGCGCCGTAAGGGCCGCATACCGAGCCAATTGTGCGGAAGCCGTTTGTTGTGAATCTCCATTTTGGCGATTAAAAAATTGGGGCGCGAGGGCGTAAAAACCCATTAAACTGACGAGTCCACCGACCAATCCGGCAAAGACTCCCTTTGCAATTGTGTGTTTTTGAAAAAATCTTGACATCATCGTAGTTAAAGTTAGCAAATTTCGTGAATAAAGAACGCAAAAATCGATTCCTTGCGTTAATTTGCACCTTAATTCGTTTACCTTTTTCGATAAAATCGTATCAATAATCCGTGAAATGCCCAGGCAGTCAGAAACCATCCCTTCCCCTATTGAACGCTTGCAACAAGGCGACCGGGAAGTCCTTATTGAACTTTATCGAGAAAACGAACGCATGGTCCGGAAATACATAAGTGAAAACAGCGGCAGCGCAGACGATGCCGAAGATTTATTGCAAGATGCCTTGGTTATTTTATGGCAGAATGCACGCAAGCCTGATTTTCAATTGCATGCAAAAATCAGCACCTATTTGTTCGCGATAGTGCGCAATCAATGGTTGAAAAATCTCGAAAAACGCAAACGCGAAAATGGATCTCTCGAAAAAGCGGGCGAAGGGGTACCTACTTTTACCGATGAGTTCCGGCTTGATTTACAAATTGTGCGGGATTACTTGAACGATATGGGAGATTTATGTCGTAAAATACTCCTTATGTATTATTTCGACGGTTTCGATATGCAAACAATCGCCGATGCCAATGAATTAGCCAATGCCAACACGGCTAAATCTAAAAAGTATCAGTGCCTAAAAGAATTGGGGAACAAAATCAAAACTAAGTTTAACGCCGGTGATTTTTTAACCTCATGAACGATATAGATCCACGTATCATAGAGTATTACGACGGAAGTTTATCACCCGAAGAAACAACCGCGTTCCTTTCCGAACTCAAAGAAAATGACGTTTTAAAGCGCGAATGGGAATTTTACGGTCAAGTCATAGAGGGAATTAAATCAGAAGGGGCCCTTGAGCTGAAGGAATATATTAAAGAGCATATTGAAAATGATTCCCTTGAAACCCAAAGTAATCTTTGGATGTATGCTGCGGCGAGTGTGGCCTTTTTACTTTTGAGTTATTTTGCGATTTATTCGTACTTAGAGACCGGAAATATTAAAGACGCGGCTGCTATTATTACCTTAAAAGACAAAAAATCAGACAAGTTTAAATTTTGGCAACGTAGCAAACAAAGACAGCGTAAGGGGGCCTATTTAGATTCTGTAGCTCAATACAATGATTCTGCCTTAGCGCTTGAAACATCGCGAAACCGCGATTCGCTGTTGCCCACTGATGCGTTTGCAAATGCGGATTATGAACTGGATGAGTCCTACTCTCCAAACGATGAAAGCGAAGAAACGCAAATGGGCTCCAAACCGAGTGCTGCGATGGGATCATCCCCAAATCAAGCCATTTTACTTACTCAAGCCACGGTAATTCCTATTAAACTTAATCTTGAATACACTGAAGGAGAGCGCGATAAAGAAACATCCCCTAAAAAATCGACTTCCTCGGCATTGAAGAATAAGAGAGTCCAAGAATCAATATCTTCCCCAAAAAAGAAAAACGACAATACCTCAAAAATTTCGGAAACCGATTCGATTGCCCCAATCTCAAAACCCGTTGCTAAAACCATAATTATTAGCAAATTCAAATTGACTCACTTTGAAGACCAGCGCGGGACCATATCCGCTACGCTCAACCGCGTAGGTAACGAATTACACCTATCCCTTTACAATTTGTGGGGTGAAAATCCATTAATTTACGATATTGAGGGAGCCTATTATATTGATTTTGGAGCCGATCGAATTTGGAAAATTCCAGAGAAGCCCGGAACCTACACTGATATTAAATGGGTCAAGAATGCGACTATCATAGATCGTATCCGCAATTAAATCATGCAGCTGTCTTTCGTAAAATACCAGGGCACAGGAAACGATTTCATCCTTATAGACGGACGGGAATCTATTCCAACATTAGATGTACGTTTTTGGTGCGATCGGCGTTTTGGTATCGGGGCAGACGGTCTTATGATTTTAGCGCCGTCGAATGAAGCCGACTTCGAGATGATCTATTATAATTCCGACGGACAGTTGAGCAGTATGTGTGGCAACGGGGGCCGTTGTATCGCGCATTGGGCTCAATCATTAGGAATTGGAAATGGCACTACGTTGCGATTTAAAGCTCCCGATGGTTTTCACGAAGCCACCTTTACCTCGGAGGGTATAAAACTGAGTATGAATCCCGTAAAGGATATTCTCATACTAGCCAACGGAGATACCGAACTGAACACCGGTTCTCCGCATTACGTCAAACAAACAACGTCCATACCGTCCACCTTTATAACCCAAGCGCAAGCCATACGCCAATCAGCACCCTATACCGACGCTGGTATCAAT
>JBIKIM010000272.1:0-3010 GCA_044361605.1 Bacteroidia bacterium
AGACAGTACATATTGGCTCCAAATGCCCGCGGTATTGGCTTTGGAAGCAGCGAAAACAATACGGTCGTTTGGATGGTAGAGCCGAATGAAACCCTTAGCAAAGAAGATTCAGGGTATTATGCCAAACGTTTTATTTCATGGCCACCTGCTGGATACTGCCCGCGCATGTTCTTCTTTAAAAAATGGAGTATTTCGGGTCCTATCGATTTTGAGGGCGTTACCGTAAGTATCGAGTCGAAATCGTTTGGCAAATTACCGTGCACGGTAAAGGCGGACAAAGCTCCGATGGTATCGTTCCCTACGCTCGTTTTCGAGCCAAAAATTAGCGCAAACTTTTACGAGTCGATGAAAAACGAAGAAGCCATTACGGTGACTATCAGCAAGAAAGGCAAAGTAATTCATAGTTATACCACAATTTTATTGGATACCAAATAAACAATAGTGGTTTTTTCAAAACTTATTCGTACTTTTGCAGACTCGTTTGAAAAAACGAATATTATTGAGTCTGCACGTGTGGCGAAATTGGTAGACGCACTAGACTTAGGATCTAGCGCCGCGAGGCGTGGGGGTTCGACTCCCTCCACGTGCACCACAATCCAAAGAATGGAACATAAGGTTCCATTTTTTGTTTCATTAAAGTATATCTTAACATAATCGCATTGTGAATACTCGTTTAGAAAAACACAGTGAGTTAGAAGCTACAGTAGTAGTGGAACTCAACAAGGACGACTACCAAAACCAGGTAGATCAACAGATCAAGAAAATTCAGAAAACGGCCCGAATCAATGGCTTCCGACCTGGTAAAGCGCCTTTGGGCATGATCAATAAGCTTTATGGGAAGTCTGTTTTGGCGGAAGAAATCCAGCAGATGGCTTCCGACCGTTTGAACGACTACATAAAAGAAGAAAAGCTAGACATTTTGGGCTATCCTATCGGATCCGATCGCATTGAAAGTGCGCTCGACATCGACAATAGTGATGTCTTTACGTTTGCCTTTGACATTGGTATGAGTCCAAAATTTGATTTGGCATTGACTCAAAAGGACAGCTTAGATATTTTCAAAATCGAAGTTACTGACAAAGAGGTAAATGAAGACATAGAGCACGCCCGCAAGCAACGCGCACAAATGCAGGATACCGAAACTTCTGATGCAGAAGCTATCGTATATGCGGAAGTAAGCGAATTGAATGAGGATGGTACTGTATTAGACGGGGGCATTACTGCCAAGCCTATCAGTTTTGTGCCTTCTATGATTGAAGACAAAACACTAAGCGCTTCTTTTGTTGGCATCCAAAAAGGAGCTATCATCGTTTGTGATGTGCGTAGTATTTTCAATCAAAACGAAACGGTAATTACCAATTCTTTGGGTATTTCTAAAGAAGGAATCGCAGATTTATCGGGTAATTTCAATATCGCGGTTACCGAGATCAAAACACGTATTTTACCTGAATTGGATGAAACGTATTTTGCTGAAACCTTCCCTGGTGACGACGCTCCAAAAACCGAAGAGGCGTATCGCGCTCGGGTTAAAGGCAATTTAGAGAAATATTACGAGAACGAAGCGTCTTTGTGGTTGGACCATGAACTGGGTCATTTGTTAATTGGTAAGCACACGTTCAATCTTCCCGATGAATTTTTGAAACGTTGGTTAACGGCTACGAAATCCGAAGAGTACAACGCGGAGAATATCGAAGAAAAGTATGCGCAAGAGCGTGAAGCTTTGGTACGTCGTTTAATTATTGATAAAATTGCGGGTGAACACGATTTGAAAGCCGAACAAGAAGACATTATTCAAGAGGCGAAGATTTATTATTTAGGTCTTTACCGTCAATACGGTCTCAATTTAGATATCAACGATGCATTTCTTACCGAAACGGTTATGAAGCGTTTTGGTGAGCAAGAGTTTATTGCTCAAATGAATGACCGCGTTATTTATCGTAAGGCGTACGATCAAGCGAAGCAATTAATTTCATTAAAAGAAATTCCAATTAGCGTAGCGGATTACTTCAAACACGTCAACGAACACAAACATACCCACGGGGAATAATCAAAATCACGTTAACTTTGTTATTATGGATATGGACTACGGAAAAGAATTCAAAAAGTACGCAACCAAGCATTTGGGACTCAATAGCTTGTACGTTGATAAATACGCAGAAATCACGGCTGAGGTATCAGGCATTTACAATTTAACGCCGAATATCATCGAGGAACGTCAAATGAATGCCGTTGCCATGGATATTTTCTCGCGTTTGATGATGGATCGTATTATCTTCCTTGGGGTTCCCATTTACGATAATGTGGCCAACATCATCATGGGTCAATTGTTGTTTTTAGAATCTACCAACCCCAACCGCGACATCCAAATCTACGTTAACAGTCCAGGTGGTTCCGTTTATGCTGGTTTGGCTATCTACGACACGATGCAGTACATCAGTTCTGATGTTGCTACCATTTGCACGGGTATGGCGGCTAGTATGGGTGCTGTTTTGATGACTGCAGGTGAAAAAGGAAAGCGTACCGCTCTTCCCCACAGCCGAATCATGATACACCAACCTTTGGGTGGTGCCCAAGGTCAGGCGAGCGATATTGAAATCACCTACAAAGAGATTTCAAAATTGAAGAAAGAGTTATACGATATTCTTGCCCATCACTCGGGTCAACCGTACGAAAAAATCGAGAAGGACAGCGATCGTGATTATTGGATGACGGCTGAAGAGGCGAAAGAATACGGTTTTATTGATGAGGTATTAGGTCAACGTAAACCGAAGTAAAGGATGAAAGGGAAAGGACAAACGTGTTCGTTTTGCGGTCGCAAAAAGGAAGAAGCCATTATATTGATTTCTGGCTTAGAGGGGAATATTTGCGAACAATGCACCGAACAAGCGCATAATATCGTTTCCAAAGAATTAGGAGTTGATAAATCTTTACCTAAAAAAGAAGGTAAAGGTATTGAAACTATCATGGAAACCGATGCAAGCGCATTACCTACTCCCAACTTCATTAAAGA
>JBIKIM010000273.1:0-3008 GCA_044361605.1 Bacteroidia bacterium
ATGTTTTAAAGTAATCGTCGATAGTTTGAACCCTTGGGGGTTCGTCTAAAAAGCTCTTTTTGCAAGCGCCCATGATAGTCAGCGCGGTCAAGGCCCCCACAATTGGGTAGATATTCTTGAATTTCAACATCGATTTCATGGTTTAAAATTGGATTTGCACACCGGTGATAACGGTTCTAGATGTTGGATAAATGTTAAGTTCAATTCCCGCTTCAGGAGGCGCACCTGGCAGTTCGGGGGTATATCCGGAATAGCGTTTGAGGGTGAAAAGGTTCTGAGCTGTTAGATAAAAACGCATGCTTTTAGCCCCTATTTTGGTTAGCAATCGGTTGGGCATCGTATAGCCCAATGCCAAATTGTTTAAGCGCACGAACGAGCCGCTTTCTACAAAATAGTCGGAGGGTTTGGGCACGCCGTTGAAAGCCCTTGGGTTTTCATTATTCGGTTTGTCGGGTGTCCATCGATTCGCTGCCACTTCATATTCTACGTTGTAACTGCCACCGTAACGCACGGTTTTCTTACCGTTAAAAACCTTGTTACCAATATTGGAGAAGACATCGATGTTCAAATCCCAATTTTTCCAATTCATTTGGGTATTCCAACCTACAAAGGCAATGGGTTGATAGGAGCCGACATAAATGCGGTCTTCGTCGTTAATGATACCGTCTTTATTTTGGTCAATCACACGAAGGTCTCCGGGTTGGGTCCCAAAAAAGTGTGCGTTTTGCTTAACTTCCTCTGCATTTTGAAAAATTCCATCGGTTTCATAGACCCAAAATACGCCTATTGGCTGTCCAGGGGCTACCCGAGTGGCAAACTCGCCGTTATTTAAATTTCCGTAATTGGTAGGTCTTCCCAAGCCTAAATTTTCAACCCTGTTTTTGTTAAACGTGGTATTCAGTTGGGTGTTCCAAGTGAAGGCGCGATTGGCCTTATTAAGCGGTGTATATCCAATGGTGATTTCCAATCCTTGGTTGGAAATATCGGCAGCATTGGTAAGCATGCTGTTGTTGTTGTCGCCTAATCCTGCCGCTAAGGGAACATTGAATAAGGCGCCAGTAGTGAGTTTGTAGTAGGCGTCGATGGTTACATTTACGCGCTTACGGAACATTTCGACATCAATGCCTAAGTCGTATTCGGTGGTGATTTCCCATTTTAAATTGGGATCCTTGATTTCGGCAATGGTTGAACCGTCTTGGATATTGCCGTTGCCAAAAACCGTTGTTAGCCCGGTAGAAAGTAAGGTGGTGAACTCTGATGGGTTGATTCGATCGTTGCCTACTTGTCCGTAAGAACTGCGCACTTTCATGTAATTAATGGCGCTATTTTTATTGAAAAGGCCTTCTTTAGTAAGATCCCAAGCAAGTCCCAACGCCGGGAAATATCCCCAACGATTGGCTTCTGGAAACTTAGATGAGCCGTCGCGCCTTAAAGATCCCGTAACGAAAAATTTATCGGCAAAGGCATAATTAAACTTAGACAAGTAGCTTTCGCGTTTGCCAAAATCTCCGATAGGTCGTTGGTACAAGATGTTTCCTTGTAAAACGGAATTGCCGGTGTTTATGTATCGGTATTGGGGTTTTGAATCAACTCCGTCTCTGGAAATAGCAAACTCTTCGCCGTCGTATTGTTCGGCGGTATGACCCGCAAGAAGGGTGATTTTGTGTTTTTTGCCAATGTCAGTGGAATAGGTAGCAATTTGATTCCAAATCCATCGGTAACCGGTTTGACCGCTTACGCGGTAGGTGGTGGTATCGTAGCGTTGGGTGGCATTTACGCGGTAACGCTGTTGGTAGTTGCGGCCTTGATTGTCGAAAGCATCCAATCCCAAAGAGGTATTAAAGGTAAGTCCTTTTGCTAGTTGAACATCAAGGTACACATTAGACATCAGTCGATTTCCGAATGATTGGTCATCGGTATAATCAAGGGCGGCAACAGGATTCCCTACATTGTTAACATCGGAATATCCGTAGTTTCCGTTTTTATCGACTACGTCGTAAACCGGAGCGGCATTGTACGCAGAGGTAAACGCGCTGAAGGGCTTATTGTTCGATTGGTATCGGCTCAAGTTTAAGGTATTCCCAATTTTCAGGTTTTTATTAACGTAAAAGTCGTTGTTATTGCGAACGGAGATTCTTTCGTAATCGTTCCCGATTAATATTCCGGCCTCTTTCATGTAATTGATACTTAAGAAGGAGGCATTTTTAGCGCCACCGCCGCTTAGCGATATGGAATGATTCTGTTGAAGTCCGGTGCGGGTAATCGCGTCCATCCAATCGGTTTTTCCAGTTATTTGTTCCGGTTTGATTGCAAATGCGCCTGCGGCCTCGTTCGAATACGTAGCGAAGGAATTAGGTCCCGACATGTATACTTTATTGGTGAGCGATTTAAATCCAAAATAGGAATCGTAACGCAGCTCAGACGTACCTCTTTTTCCCGCTCGCGTGGTAATGAGTATCACGCCATTGGCGGCGCGGACTCCATAAATGGCGGTTGAGGAAGCGTCTTTTAATACATCGATCGATACAATGTCGGTTGTGGCAATGTTGCGAATATCGTCGGTAATAATTCCATCAACCACATACAAAGGCTCGGCACCGCCAATAACCGACCCGGTTCCTCTTATGCGAACGGTGGGAGCCGATCCGGGTGAACCAAAATTGGTTATTTGCACCCCCGCTAATTTCCCTTGAATGGCTTGCGTACCTGTTAATACCGGTTGTTTGATTAATTCTGACCCTTTCACAGAACCAACGGATCCCGTTATTTCTCTTCTTTTTTGGGAATTATACCCCACAATTACCACTTCCTCTACCGATTCGACTTGGGGATTGAGACTTACAAAGATTTTATTTTCCAAACCGAGAACGAGTGTGGTACGTTCAAATCCGTCGCGGTTTAATTCAATTTTGGTGCCCTTAATTTCGTTAATACTAATTAGACCGTTTTCATCGGTGCTTCCGATTATCGCAATTTTGGAGGTAACGGTAATTTCAACATTTTCTATA
>JBIKIM010000274.1:0-3001 GCA_044361605.1 Bacteroidia bacterium
AAGCGCGTCTGCGGCCAATTCTTTTTTATCCCAAGTGCGCCATAAAATACTCGAACAGCTTTCAGGACTAATTACTGAATACCACGTGTATTCCATCATTAGTACCTTATCACCCACTCCAATACCCAAGGCACCACCACTAGCCCCTTCTCCGATTATTATGCATACGATTGGCACCTCTAATACCGCCATTTCCATCAAGTTGCGCGCAATGGCTTCTCCTTGACCGCGTTCTTCCGCTTCAAGACCTGGACTCGCTCCGGGGGTATCAATGAGCGTTACTACAGGAACATCAAACTTTTCGGCAAGCTTCATTAATCGCAAGGCCTTGCGATACCCTTCAGGGTTGGGCATCCCAAAATTGCGCAATTGACGCTGTTTGGTATTTCGGCCTTTTTGTTGGCCAATTATCATGACAGGTTTGCCATCAATTTTGGCAAATCCTCCCACAATCGCTTTATCATCGCGAATTTGTCGGTCTCCAAATAGCTCCACAAAATCTGTACATATATGCCCGATGTAATCAAGGGTATACGGACGTTCTGGATGTCTGCTGATTTGAACTTTTTGCCATCCTGTTAAATGACTATAAACCGATTTTTGGGCTTCTTTAATTTTAGATTCAATAGTCTGAACCATGTCAGACATATCTAATTTACCTTGTTCGTGCGTTACTCGGGCCTTTTCCAGTTGTTCGTGGAGGTCCTGAACGTCTTTTTCAAAATCAAACCAAAAAGCATTTGCCATAACATTAGTTTTTTAATCGCTTTACGCGATTTGATGTAAAATTAAGGATTTCAATATTTTAAACCCAATCCATGGCCATAGCCATACCGCCAAAAAAGGTGGGAAGACCGAGCCAAAAAGCTTCAGGTAAAAATACAGTGAAATAAGCCAATGCGATTCCACTTATAATGCAAAGAGCCCAATATTTCTTGGTATTGCGTTTTTCGTTGCTCATAGATATTGCGAAGATAAATACAAAAACCTATACACCGCACCAATTTCCCAAAAACTATAAAAAAACGTCTTGCCAATGCCGCGTAAAACTTCGATTCCAATGTACATTTAGGGGGATATCCATTTCCAGACCCAAAGCGCGCATTACCGCCAATAAAGGAATGTTCAATCCCGCATGCCGCAAGGCAGAAGTAGTACCTTGCAGGCGCGGATTTATTTCCAATAAATGTGGAATTCCAGCCGCATTATTGCGCCACTGCACCCCAATGGGACCTTGTAAATCCATAGATTCAACCAGCGCTCTCGACGCTGTAATGAGTCCTTCGTTTTGCTCAAACTTTCCTGAAACGCTTATGCCCGCCACCATTTTATCGCGACTTCTCGGAATCGCGATGGTTTCCGTATTCGGCCAAACAAATACATCTACCGAATACTCTTTTCCCGGCAAATACTCCGTTAGCAGCAACGGAACCTCAAAGGCCTCTGGCAAACGCAACATCCATTCAACCAAGCTCAAAGGCATCAGTTCGGGTTTGTGTGCCGCCGTGATGGGCTCTACTTCCCTACAAATCAACCCAATACCGCGAGACCCATTTCCCAGGATAGGTTTAAAAAACAAACGGGCATGCCGGTCCAGTAAGTCCTTCGCCACCTCTTCGAACTCGTTCCGATTATGGCACACCTTTCCCTCCGGAACCGCAATTCCTATTTGCCGTGCCCATGCGTGCAACAGGCCTTTATCGTTACTCTTCGAAATTCCTTTTTCGGGGGAAATTATAAGGCGAACGCCAGCATTTACAAACACATCCCGCTGCTCTGAGAGGGGCAACAACTCCGCCGTGGTGATGGGTAAAACGACCTGAACGTTCTCCAACTGGCAAATCTCCATTACGCGGTCGATGTAATGCGGACTGTTTGAGGCGGGCATGACATAAAACGCATCCGATAGCGATTTTCCATACGCTTGCTCGTTACTATCGCCCGAAATCAAGCGCAAGCGGGGTTCTTCTCGCAAACAAGCGGCTATCCCTGCAAAGCCAGGTGCACCAGCACCAGAAGGTATCAACACCGAAATGCGTTCCTTGTTCATACAACAAATGTACACATTCTCTTAAACGCAATGCACCCAAGCCCTTATTATTAGCGATTCAAAAATTGTATCTTTGCCCTCAAATGGCTGTCTCACATTCGTACATTCAAGAACTATCCCAAAAAATAGGAGAAATCGTTACACTTAAAGGTTGGGTTTCTAATAAAAGAGAAGGTAAAGGCATCGCTTTTATCGTGCTCCGCGACGGTACCGGTTTCTGCCAATGTGTAGTTACCGCAGAAACGGCTTCCGAAGACGGATTAGCAACCGCTCAAAATACCCGTTTAGAAACCAGTGTGGTTTTAAACGGTTTGATTAAAGCCGATGAAAAACAAATTGGAGGTATCGAGGTTGAAGTCCAACAAATCGAAATTATCGGCGATTCGGAAGACTATCCCATCGCTAAAAAAGAACACGGAATTGAATTTTTAATGGATCAACGCCATTTATGGCTGCGCAGCACCCGCCAATGGGCCATTATGCGAATCCGTAATACCATCATTTTTTCTATCCATAATTACTTCCAAAAACAAGGTTTTGTTCAAATGGACGCACCCATTTTTACAGGTAATGCCTGCGAAGGTACCTCCACCCTTTTTGAAACCGATTTTTATGGCAATACCGCTTACCTAAGTCAATCCGGACAGCTTTATGGCGAAGCCATGGCGATGGCCATGGGTAAAATTTATACGTTTGGACCGACTTTCAGGGCGGAAAAATCAAAAACACGCCGACATCTTTCTGAATTTTGGATGATCGAACCCGAAATGGCGTTTTACGATATTTTCCAAAATATGGATGCCATCGAAGGCTTGCTACAACATGTTATTACCGATGTTTTAGCCAATTGTAAGTCAGAACTCGCAAGCATCGGTCGCGATACCCGTGTGCTGGAAAGCTCTTTGGGAAGCTTCCCACGAATGACCTACGACGAAGCCGTGCGGATTATCA
>JBIKIM010000009.1:0-10480 GCA_044361605.1 Bacteroidia bacterium
CTGAGAAGGAACCGTAACAGGCGTACCGTTGGCTGGATTCAAGATATTGTGAGAGGCCAACATTAACAATTGGGCTTCCGCAACAGCTGCGTTCCCTAAGGGAACGTGAACCGCCATTTGGTCACCATCAAAGTCAGCGTTGAATCCAGAACACACCAAAGGATGTAACTGAATTGCCTTTCCTTCAATCAATTTCGGTTGGAAGGCCTGGATTCCCAAACGGTGCAACGTAGGCGCACGGTTTAACAACACAGGATGACCTTTCAAAATATTCTCTAGGATATCCCAAATTACAGGATCCTTTTTCTCTACAATTTTCTTAGCTGTTTTAACAGTCTTTACAATACCCCTTTCAATCAGTTTACGAATGATAAAAGGTTTGAAAAGTTCCGCCGCCATATTCTTGGGAAGTCCACATTCATTTAATTTCAATGTAGGACCAACCACGATAACCGAACGACCTGAATAATCCACACGCTTACCCAATAAATTCTGACGGAAACGACCTTGTTTACCCTTTAGCATGTCGCTCAAGGACTTCAAAGGACGATTGCCTTCGCTCTTTACCGCGCTAGCACGACGTGTATTATCCAACAATGAATCTACCGCTTCCTGCAACATGCGCTTTTCGTTACGCAAAATCACATCCGGTGCTTTTATTTCTACCAATCGTTTTAAACGGTTGTTACGAATAATAACACGACGGTATAAATCATTTAAGTCGGAAGTCGCAAAACGACCGCCTTCCAAGGGAACTAATGGACGTAACTCGGGTGGAATTACAGGCAACATTCTCAAAATCATCCATTCTGGGCGATTTTCTCCTGTTGTTTGCGCGCTGCGGAAGCTTTCAATTACTTTCAAACGCTTCAATGCTTCTTGCTTACGCTGCTGCGATGTTTCTGTCGCCGCTTGTAAACGCAAATCATAACTCAATTTATCGAGTTCAACCCGTTGCAATAAATCTTCCAACGCATCAGCACCCATTTTGGCTACGAATTTATTGGGGTCTTTATCGTCTAACATTTGGTTCTCTTTGGGAAGAGAATCCAATATGTCGAGGTATTCTTCTTCCGTTAAAAGGTCAAGATTATTTACACTTTCAACGGTACCTGGTTGAATAACCACATAACGCTCGTAATAAATAACCATATCCAATTTCTTGGTAGGAATACCCAATAGGTAACCGATTTTGTTAGGCAGAGAACGGAAATACCAGATGTGCGCTACTGGAACTATTAAGTGGATATGTCCCATGCGTTCGCGACGCACCTTTTTCTCTGTTACCTCAACACCACAACGGTCACAGACGATTCCTTTGTATCGGATTCGCTTGTATTTTCCGCAATGACATTCGTAATCTTTGATAGGACCGAAAATCCGTTCACAAAACAGTCCGCCCATTTCGGGCTTGTAACTGCGGTAGTTAATCGTTTCGGGCTTGGTTACTTCACCAAAGCTACGACGTAATATGATTTCGGGGGAGGCCAGTGAGATACGGATCTTACTGAAGTTACTCCCGATTTTTTGACTTTTTTTCTGAATTTGCATCTTCTTTTTTTATGCGGGTTAATCCAAAAAGGAAACTTCTAATCCCAATCCGCGAAGTTCGTGGATCAGTACATTAAACGATTCTGGGGTACCAATTTGCGTGATGTTATCACCTTTAACGATCGCTTCATACGCTTTCGCACGTCCGGCAATGTCATCAGACTTAATGGTAAGAATTTCACGTAAGATGTTAGAAGCACCAAATGCTTCCAAGGCCCAAACCTCCATCTCACCAAAACGCTGTCCTCCAAATTGTGCCTTACCACCCAATGGCTGTTGAGTAATAAGTGAATACGGACCGATAGAACGCGCGTGCATTTTATCGTCTACCATGTGTCCTAACTTCAGCATGTAACTTACCCCTACAGTGGTCGGTTGATCAAATTTCTCACCCGTTAAACCATTGTTTAAGTAAACCAATCCATTTCTTGGAACACCGGCTTTGTCTGTATATGCCTGAACCTCATCTATCGTGGCACCGTCGAAAATAGGCGTTGCAAATTTAACACCTAGCTCCATACCCGCCCATCCTAGAACAGTTTCGTAAATCTGACCCAAGTTCATACGTGAAGGTACACCGAGTGGATTCAACACGATGTCCATAGGCGTACCGTCATCTAGGAAAGGCATGTCTTCAGGGCGCACAATACGGGCAACAATACCCTTATTTCCGTGACGTCCCGCCATTTTGTCTCCTACTTTCAGTTTACGCTTATTGGCTACATATACTTTTGCTAATTGAAGAATACCAGTTGGCAATTCGTCTCCAACACTTATGGCATATTGTTCGCGTTTGAAATTCGTTACTTTTTCATTGTATACGTTAATGAAATTGGTTAACAAACGTACAATCAAGCCACTCTTATCATCATCCGCCAACCAATTGTAATAATTGACATTGGTGTAATCGATTGATAGTAGGCTTTTTTGAGAAAACTTGCTTCCCTTAGGAATCAATTCCTCACTGTACATATTGTAAACACCTTGACTAGTTTTGCCATTCACGATATTGAACAACTTTTTAACCAATTCGTCTTTCAAACGTGCCAAATCCTTATGGTGCTCATCTTCCATTTTCTGAAGCTTCGCTTTATCATTGGCGCGGGTAGTTTTATCTTTTTTGATTTTGCTGAATAGCTTTTTCTCGATAACTACACCCTGTGCTCCTGGAGATGCTTTAAGCGATGCATCTTTCACATCACCCGCTTTATCTCCAAAAATTGCACGCAATAACTTTTCTTCAGGAGACGGTTCGGTTTCACCTTTTGGTGTTATTTTACCAATTAAGATATCACCTTCTTTTACTTCAGCTCCTACGCGAATAAGACCATGCTCATCGAGGTTACGCGTCATTTCTTCACTTACGTTAGGAATGTCGTTGGTTAATTCCTCTTCACCACGCTTGGTATCGCGCACTTCCAATTCATACTCGGTGATATAAATAGTGGTGTACATATCTTCACGTACAACACGTTCTGAAATTACAATCGCATCTTCAAAATTGTATCCCTGCCAAGGCATGTAGGCCACACGAAGGTTACGACCAAGGGCCAATTCTCCATTGTGGGTAGCATATCCTTCTGATAATACTTGTCCCTTTAAAACGCGATCGCCTCTTTTAACGATTGGTTTTAAATTGATACAAGAATTTTGATTCGTACGACGGAATTTAATTAAGGAATATGTTTTTGTGTCTCCTGTGAAACTCACCAAATGGTCGTCTTCGTTATAGTCGTAGCGAACGGTAATTTCGTTGGCATCCACAAATTCAATTTCGCCATTACCTTCCGCGGTTACCATTGAACGGCTATCACGAGCCACTTTCTCTTCCAAACCGGTTCCTACAATTGGGGAATCTGGCACCAATAAAGGCACCGCCTGACGTTGCATGTTCGAGCCCATCAAGGCACGGTTCGCATCGTCATGTTCAAGAAATGGAATTAAGGAAGCCGCAATAGAAACGATTTGGTTCGGCGCCACGTCCATATAATCGAGCTGTGAAGGATCCATTAACGGGAAGTCACCCTCTTTCCGGCTTTTTACCAATTCGGTGATAAAGTTACCCTTACCATCTAATTCGGCGTTTGCCTGAGCGATTGTTTTACCGTCTTCTTCCTCCGCACTTAGGTAAATGATTTCACCTGTAACTTTACCTTGCTTTACTTCACGATAAGGAGTTTCAAGGAATCCCATACCGTTAATTTTAGCATGCACACACAACGACGATATCAAACCGATATTCGGTCCCTCTGGCGTTTCAATGGTGCACAAGCGACCATAATGCGTGTAATGCACGTCACGAACCTCAAAGCCCGCACGTTCACGACTCAAACCACCTGGTCCTAGGGCGCTCAAACGACGTTTGTGCGTAATTTCCGCTAGAGGGTTGATTTGATCAAGAAACTGCGATAACTGATTGGTTCCAAAAAATGAGTTAATTACCGAGGATAAGGTACGGGCATTCACTAAATCTTGAGGCGTAAATACTTCGTTATCACGAATATTCATTTTCTCACGTATTGTTCTAGCCATACGGGCCAAACCAACACCAAATTGCGCATACAATTGCTCACCAACGGTACGAACACGACGGTTGGAAAGGTGATCAATATCATCTAATATTTCAGAACCATTATACAAATGGATCAAATATTTGATGATAGAAATAATATCTGCTTTCGTTAATACGCGAACGTCCATAGAGGCGTCGAGTTTTAACTTTTGGTTAATACGATAACGGCCTACTTCTCCCAAGTCATATCGCTTGTCAGAGAAGAATAACCTTTCGATAATACCACGAGCAGTCTCCTCATCCGGAGGATCTGCATTACGTAATTGGCGGTAGATAACCTCTAAGGCTTCTTTACCATTATTAGATGTATCCTTTTGGAGGGTATTGTAGATGATACTGTAGTCAATATCCCCTTCTCCTTGGGTACTCAAAATGATCGATTTTACACCGGCGTCTACGATTACATCGATATGATCTTCGAGTAATTCGGTATCGCGTTCTAAGATTACTTCATTACGCTCGATAGAAACTACCTCACCGGTATCTTCATCAACGAAATCTTCAATCCAAGTGCGCAATACGCGCGCGGCCAATTTACGACCTAAAACACGTTTAAGTCCAGCTTTGGAAACTTTCACTTCCTCGCTAAGACCAAAGATGTCTAAAATGTCTTTATCGCTTTCAAAACCGATTGCACGCAGTAACGTGGTCACGGGGAACTTCTTTTTACGATCAATGTACGCGTACATTACCGCGTTCACATCCGTAGCAAACTCAATCCAACTTCCTTTGAAAGGGATAACCCGAGCCGAAAAAAGTTTGGTACCATTCGAGTGAATACTTTGTCCGAAAAACACTCCGGGTGAACGGTGAAGCTGACTTACGATAACCCGCTCAGCGCCGTTGATAACAAAGGTACCATTCGGTGTCATGTAAGGTAGTGTACCTAAGTATACATCTTGAACGATGGTTTCGAAATCTTCGTGTTCGGGATCGTTACAACTTAAACGTAATTTTGCTTTTAGCGGAACTGCATAGGTCAATCCGCGATCGATACACTCTTGTATCGTGTAACGCGGTGGATCTACGAAGTAATCCAAGAATTCCAAATTGAAAATATTCCGCGTATCATTGATAGGGAAATTCTCACGGAAAACTTTGAACAAACCTTCACCTTCACGTAAATCGGAAGGCGTATCTAGTTGGAAAAACTCTTGGAACGATTTCAACTGAACATCCAAGAAGTCTGGGTATTCGATGGCATGTTTTACCTTACCGAATGCGACCCGTTTATTTTGAAGTGTACTCAATGTGGTGTGTTTTTTATTTGACAATGGAGCAATTTGGGGGCGTAAAACGCCCAAAAGCCCCTCGGGTTTACCGGGGGCTTTGGCGTGTTGTTAGAGTCGGATTACTTGATTTCAACATCAGCACCGGCATCCTTCAATTTAGCTGCGATATCTTCTGCTTCCGCTTTAGATATTTTTTCTTTCACAGCTTTAGGAGCACCGTCTACTAATTCTTTCGCTTCTTTCAAGCCAAGACCTGTTAAATCTTTTACTACCTTCACTACTTGAAGTTTTCCTGCACCTGCATTTTTCAAGATTACATCAAACTCGGTTTGCTCAGCAGCAGCCTCAGCACCATCACCACCCGCAGGGGCAGCAACAGCTACAGCAGCAGCAGCGGGCTCAATACCGTGCTCTTCTTTCAAAATTTGAGCTAGTTCGTTTACTTCCTTTACAGTGAGATTTACCAACTGGTTCGCGAATTCTTTTAAATCTACCATTGTTATACGTATTTAAGTGTTTGTTTTAGTTTAGTTTAAATTTTTGTTTGTAATTATCTTTCAGATAAGGTTTTAACCAAACCTGCAATTTTCTGACCTGCATTGGCTTGTAACGCACCAATAACATTCTTAGCAGGAGATTGTAACAAGTGAATGATATCACCAATAAGATCTTCCTTACTCTTCAAGTTAATTAAGTTCGTTAACTGATCGTCTCCGATAAACACACTGCTATCAACCCAGGCACCCTTTAATTGGGGCTTATCTGTTTTTAGGCGGAAGTTTTTGATGGCATTAGCCGGGGCTTTTACATTCTCAGCGAACATAACACAGGTAGTACCTGATAACACCGTAACCAAATCACCAAAATCTTTGTCGCTCTGCTCCATGGCTTTGCGGATTAGGGTGTTTTTTACCATGCGCATGCTAACACCATTCTGGAATAACATACGACGAAACGCGTTGGTCTTTACAGCGGATAATCCGTCTGTATCAGCCAAATATACGAAAGGGTTGCTGTTCAACGACTCAACCAATTCCGAAACGATTTGTTGTTTTTCTTGTTTGTTCATCGTAATTAGATTCCAGGGATTGATTTGATATCTATAGAAACACTTGGACTCATCGTGCTGCTAACGAAAATACTTTTGAAATAGGTACCTTTTGCCGCAGAAGGTTTCAACTTGTGCAACACTTGGATTAATTCAATCGCATTTTCATTCAACATTTGTGAGTCAAATGAAACTTTTCCTACAGAAGCGTGAATGATACCCGTTTTATCAACTTTAAAGTCAATTTTACCTGCCTTTACTTCAGTAACAGCCTTTCCAACTTCAGTGGTAACAGTACCGCTCTTAGGATTTGGCATAAGGTTACGAGGACCTAATATTTTACCTAAACGACCAATTTTAGCCATTACAGCAGGAACTGCTACAATAATGTCGATGTCTGTCCATCCTGCGCTGATTTTGTCGATATAATCGTCTAATCCAACGTGATCCGCTCCAGCGGCTCTTGCTTCCTCTTCTTTATCTGGAGTAACCAAGGCCAAAACGCGGACTGTTTTACCCAATCCATGCGGAAGAGACGCTACACCACGCACCATTTGATTGGCTTGACGAGGGTCAACACCCAAACGCACATCCACATCAAAAGAGGAATCGAAGTTAGTTGAAGATATTTTCTTCAAAATATCTGCTGCTTCCACTAGAGAATACGATTTTGTAGTATCGTAGGCTGCCAATGCCACTTTTCTTTTCTTTGTTAACTTCATACTTAGAATGGAGAATCTCCGTTAATAGTTAAACCCATACTTCTAGCGGTTCCGGCTACCATTTTCATAGCAGACTCCACCGTGAAGCAATTTAAATCTGGCATTTTGTCGGTGGCAATCTGATGCACTTGATCCCAAGTGACAGAACCCACTTTTTTACGATTAGACTCTGCAGATCCTAATTTGATTTTACTTGCTTCAACCAATTGTATTGCTACAGGAGGTGTTTTTACAATAAATTCAAAAGATTTGTCAGAATAAACCGTGATTACTACCGGTAATACCTTACCCATCTGATCTTGGGTACGCGCATTGAATTGTTTGCAAAAATCCATGATATTGACCCCTTTTGCACCTAGTGCAGGACCAATCGGAGGTGAGGGATTCGCCATACCACCTTTTACTTGGAGTTTTACAAATGCTGAAATTTCCTTTGCCATGTTATACTGTTACTTACTTTTACGTTTACTTATAATTTCTGCACTTGATTATAGTTAAGTTCTAGCGGCGTTCTACGTCCAAAAATCTTAACCATTACTTTTAATTTACGCTTTTCTTCTTGAACCTCTTCGATTATTCCGTCAAAATCGTTGAACGGACCGTCAACTACTTTCACCGCTTCTCCAATTAGGTAATGTTCATCTGGGCCGCTTTCCTCGGCACTTAAATCATCCGCAGTACCTAAAATACGATTCAACTCGGAAGTTCTCAACGGTACAGGACTGTCTTTAGATCCTAAGAAACCAACAACGCCCGAAACACTTTTTATTAAAGGCATAACCTCTGGATCGCTGAAATCAGCTTGAACTAAAATATATCCAGGGAACGCATTTCTTTCTTTTATAACCTTTTTACCATCCTTAACTTGATATACCTTTTCGGTAGGTATCAAGATTTCTGGAACAAACACAAGCTTCTTGTCGCGCTCTAGCTCGACTTCTATGCTGTGCTTTACCTTCTTTTCTTGTCCGGTAATTGCACGCACTACGTACCACTTATATTTGTCTTCAGTTGTTGTCATCGAATGCGCTTATTTAAAGAGTTTATAAAACTCTGTGGTCGAGAATCCAAGAACACTATCGAGTCCCCATATAACCAATGAGAACAACAGGGATGCTACGATAACAATCCATGTACTTTCACGAAGTTCGGACCAGGTGGGCCAAGATACCTTGTTCACCAATTCGTCTTTCACTTCCCGGATATAATGGGTGATGCGATTTGCCATTTATTTCTTATTTTGTTGCACGGGCACTAGGATTCGAACCCAGATCAAAGGTTTTGGAGACCTCTATTCTACCATTGAACTATGCCCGTATAAAAAGGAGCACGAGGCTCCTTTTTATTGTATAGCGATTCTTGCTATTAGTCTAAGATTTCAGTAACCTGACCAGCACCTACTGTTCTACCACCCTCACGGATAGCGAAACGTAAACCTTTTTCCATCGCGATTGGATTGATCAAGTCTACTGTAATAGATACGTTATCACCAGGCATAATCATCTCAGTACCTTCTGCTAGGGTGATTTCACCTGTCACGTCTGTAGTACGGAAATAGAACTGGGGGCGGTACTTGTTAAAGAATGGAGTATGACGACCACCTTCTTCTTTGCTCAAAACATAAACCTCTGCTTTGAACTTTTGGTGAGGCTTTACAGATCCTGGCTTGCAAATAACCATACCACGACGGATATCGTTTTTGTCAACACCACGCAATAAGATACCCGCGTTGTCACCCGCTTCACCGCGATCTAACAATTTACGGAACATCTCAACACCTGTACATACAGAAGTGATTTTTGCGCCAAAACCAATGATTTCAACTGGATCTGCTACGTTAACAACACCACGCTCGATACGTCCTGTAGCAACGGTACCACGACCGGTGATAGAGAATACGTCTTCGATCGGCATTAAGAACGCTTGATCAACGATACGGGGAGGAACAGGAATCCATGCATCCACCGCATTCATCAATTCCATTACCGTGTCTACCCACTTTTGCTCACCGTTCAATGCACCAAGTGCTGAACCACGAATAATTGGTGTGTTGTCGGAATCGAACTCATAAAAATCTAATAATTCACGCATTTCCATTTCAACTAGGTCTAACAACTCCTCGTCGTCAACCATGTCTACTTTGTTCATGAATACCACCAAACGAGGTACACCCACCTGACGCGCTAAAAGAATGTGTTCGCGTGTTTGGGGCATAGGTCCGTCTGTAGACGCAACCACCAAAATAGCGCCATCCATTTGAGCAGCACCTGTAACCATGTTCTTCACATAATCAGCGTGACCTGGACAGTCAACGTGTGCGTAGTGACGGGTTTCGGTTTGGTACTCCACGTGTGCGGTGTTGATTGTAATACCACGCTCTTTTTCCTCAGGAGCTGAGTCGATAGAGTCGAATGAACGCGCATCGGAAAATCCTGCATTAGCCAATACGGAGGTAATAGCCGCAGTCAAGGTAGTCTTTCCGTGGTCAACGTGACCAACAGTACCAATGTTCAAGTGCGGCTTGGAACGGTCAAAGGTTTCTTTTGCCATAGTGTTTGTTGTTTGTTTGTGTTTTTAAATTGTGTTTGAGCCAATGAGGGGAATTGAACCCCTGACCTTTTCCTTACCAAGGAAACGCTCTACCCCTGAGCTACATCGGCTTTTAGTCGGCTTGCGCCGACTACATTCGAGCGGGAGACGAGGCTCGAACTCGCGACCTACAGCTTGGAAGGCTGTCGCTCTACCAACTGAGCTACTCCCGCATTTTTAGGTAAAAGCACATGTTAAGGTGGGGGCAAGTGGACTCGAACCACTGGACCCGAAGGAGCGGATTTACAGTCCGCCGCAATTGCCGCTATGCGATACCCCCTTTTGTTTGTTGTTTAATATGTTTTCGTCCAAGAAAGTTACCAATTTTCTTGTACATGCGCTTTTACCTTGAGCCACCAGTCGGGATCGAACCAACGACCTACTGATTACAAGTCAGTTGCTCTACCAGCTGAGCTATGGTGGCTTGTATGTTACAGAACGTTTTCCTAATGCAAATCTTTGGAGTGATTCTCAAAAAGGACTGCAAAAATAGACAATAATTCGAACTTTTCAAGAAGATCCTAATATTTTTTTATAAATATCCACCAACGTTGAAATCGTAACCCTTTTCTCCCTCCCGCTTCCTAAATTTGTACGCTCCTTATAATGGCTCTCCTAAAACGTTCCTACACCAAACCCTTGTTGGTTGCCCTCATTGCGGTTATTGCCGCGGCAGCTTTATACAAAAACCTCAATCAAACCGGCGATTACAATCCCGATATGTTTGCGCTTACCCAACCCGAACGCATAGATGCCTTTCGTTTTG
>JBIKIM010000276.1:0-2979 GCA_044361605.1 Bacteroidia bacterium
GAAGTCTGGGAAAAGCGGGTAGGTTCTTGGGTGTTTTGGGGCGATTTATTAGGAATGTCTTTGTGTTGCACCCTCACAACGCTCCCGCTAACCTTGTATCATTTTCATGCCATTCCAACTTGGTTTTTACTCGGTAACCTCGTCTTTACGCTCCCCTTTACCGCCCTCATTTATGCCTTTGTAGCGCTTTCGGTGCTCGTTTTTTTGCCCCTAGATGCCCTTACTCACGTGCTCGCCTATGGGTGTGAATGGCTGGTTGGAGCCATCCACTGGGCCTTGTTTTGGGAATCCCGACTGCCGCTGCCGTATCTGTATGCCTATGATTTTAGATTCGTTGATGCGCTTTTGTTTACGCTCATAATTTATGCCTGTTGGCGCAGGGTATCGTTAATGTCGAAATTTTCGTGGCGCTATGTTCAGTCGATTTTCTTCCTTTGGTTACTTTGGGGTCTTATTCGGGTACCGCTTAATTCTTTTTCGGGGGAAGTTGTATCACGCCGGTTTACGATTTCACAAGCCTTGGCTGCAGGCAGGTGGGCGCAATCTCAAAAAATAGATACCCTGTTTTATGGTCTGGATATAACCCATAGCCCTAAAGAAATGGGGAAATTAAGCAACCGGGATAAAACCCAAAGCCCTAACGAAAGGCGATAATCAAGCAACCGAATAAAGCCCAAGCCCCTTCCGAAAGGCAAAAATTAAGCAACCGGGATAAAACCTATAGCCTTAAAGAAAGGCAAAAACCAAGCAACCGTGTTAAAGGGGCAGCGCCTTAGGAATCTTTAAGGTTAGCGAAAACGGAGCGTTCGCTGATCCAAAGCATGAACACCGCCACCGACGCACCTAATACTATGGTTAGTATGCGTTCCCAGCCCTCAAAGCCGAACGAAATCCGCATTAAGAGGGTGGCCAAAACGTATCCAGAATTGCGAATAACCAAAATAGTATTTTGTAAATTTTTTGCGCTACTCAATAATAATAATACATCGGCAAAGGTGAGTAGCGTAAAGAATTCCCGATAAAAAATATGGGAAGGATCTTCTAATGAAGCATGATTGTCTGAAAACTTAACCAACTCGTACATCCAATTTGAAAAAGAGTAGATCGACAAACCTAAGAAAATTAGTAACAATACCGTTGAGAGTCGTTCTTTAAGTCGGATAAAATTGGCGGTAAGTTCAAACGTTATACCCGATCTTTTGGATTTGAGGGTATAAAAAGCCCATAACAGAAGCAGAACCAGCACAAACCCGACAAGGTCTTTGATTAAATCACTTTCCAAAAGGGGATTTTGTCCCTGCATCATTTTGCCGATGTCTTTAAAACTATTTCGGAGTAGGATAAGTGCCATGATTTCCAATTGCTTGGCTACCGAACGCGTATAGCTCTTGCGCAAATAATAAATGAGTAGGTAAACTTCGTAAATTAAGAGAATGCTAAAAGGAGAGAACAAAGAGGCAAAGGGGTGTCCGAACAAATTATCGGGGAAATACTGTCCGGAAATTAATCCAAACTGAATGGCAATAATGAGCGAGAAATGTACAATGAAAACACCAATACCAAAGTAGGTAATGAATTTTTCGAGGCGGTGTTTGAATTGTTCTGTGAACATTATATAAGTCTAAACAATTGAAAATGAATAAGGTTTGATGCGAATGCGGTCGGGTCAGAAAAAGTGTCTTGTAAAATGAAGTACCTTTGCCGTATGCAATGGGTAACGGTAGAAATTGACCGTCGGGTGGCGACGGTAATCATGACAAGAACTGAAAAACGGAATGCGTTAAATCCGCAATTGGTATACGAGTTGTTTACCCAAATAAACGACTTAAATGCACGGGAGGATATCAAGATAATTGTTTTGAAATCGGCGGCGACTGTATTTTCAGCGGGAGCTGATTTGGCGTATATCCAAGAAATGGGAAGCTTCACACACGATGAAAACGTGGCGGATTCTCGAAATTTAAAGAATCTGTTTGAAGCCCTTTATCAATCCCCTAAAATTACCATCTCCCAAGTAGAAGGACCGGCATTGGCTGGTGGTTGTGGTTTGGCAACAGTGAGCGATTTCTGCTTTGCAAGTCCGACCGCTACCTTTGGGTATACCGAAGCCCGAATCGGATTTGTTCCGGCCTTAGTTATGGTATACTTGCGTCATAAAATGGATTTGAATAGGTGCAACGAATGGTTATTAACGGCGGGAATTTTCTCGGCCGAAAAAGCCTTGAGCGATGGACTTATTTTTCGTGTGAGTGAGCATATACAAGAGGAAGTAACTGCTTTTATTGAAACGTTGCTAACGGGTGTAAGTGCAGATTCTGTAACCCGAACTAAAATGATGTTGCGGAATTTGCCTTTTGACCATGAAGAGGCATTGGAATATGCGGCCCAGCAAAATGCATTGGCCCGAAAATCGGCTGATTGTGTTCGGGGCATCGATGCATTTTTACGAAAGGAAAAAAACGAATGGTAGGATTGATCGATACCCACAATCATTTCTATGCGGAGGCGTTCGACACGGATCGGCGTGAGGCAATTTCCCGCAGTAAAGAAGCGGGAATACACACCGTGTTAATGCCCAATATTGACCTCAATAGCGTGTCACGGATGCACGAATTGGAAGATGAATTTCCCGATATGCTTAAAAGTATGATGGGTTTGCATCCCTGCGATGTAAAGTCCGATTATAAACACGTATTACAGGAAATGGGGCAGTGGTTCGATAAAAGGTCTTATGTGGGCGTGGGAGAAGTGGGGATGGACTTGTACTGGGATCGTTCCACGCAAGAATGGCAGCAGGAAGCCTTGTTGATTCAACTAGAGTGGGCGAAGTTTTATAATTTGCCTTTGAGTTTACATACCCGAAGCGCCACACAAGAGGTCATTCAGCTTTTAAAGCCGTTTAAGGGACAAGTTAGGGGGGTGTTTCATTGTTTTTCGGAAAGTATCGAGTTGGCCAATGAAATCATAAAATTGGGTTTT
>JBIKIM010000275.1:0-2979 GCA_044361605.1 Bacteroidia bacterium
CAGCCGCACTCCCGAACCAATTTCCAACCCTTGAAGTACAGCACTGTTCAATCCAAAGAAATTCGTATTTCCAATGTTCACATCACCTGATACACGTGCACTCGGACCAAAAACATTGAAATCATTCATATATACATCGTGTCCAACGGCTACAAAACCATTAAACAAGTTAAAATTCCCCAGAGAAACATCGCAGGAAAGGCGACACCCGTGCATCAGTACATTGCCATGTCCCATTTTTACGGAGATACTGTCATAGAAAACTACCCCAGGCGCAATTAGATTGGGATATTTAACCTTGTTATTCGTGATTTTATTTTGGGCTTTTTGTAATATTTCAGGCTGCGCAATAGAAAAAACAACCGCCAAATTTCCTTTATAATTATTTATATAGTCAACTCCACCCAAAACATTGCCATATTTAACGCCGACTCCTACCTCCATACCATCGTCTATGAATCCAATTAAGGAGTAATCCGCTTTGAAGGAATCGGGCATCTGATTGTGAATTAAACAGGCGATTTCTTTACCAAAACCACCCGCACCATAAATTACTAAATCCATTTTCTAATTATTCCCTTTAATAGCAAAAATGCTACCTATTGTTGACCCTTAACTTTAGGCTCTATCGTTGAGTCTCCGTAATCCAAACTTTAGGATCGAGAATCGAACGCCTGCAATCCGAACTTTAGGATCTGGTGTCGAGCACTTACAATCCAAACCTTTAGATCGCGTCCTTGTTTCTGCAATATAGTCATTGGGCTCGAACCCAAACAATTTACCCTTTAGACTCGAGTGTTGAGCTCTTACAATCTGCACTACCCATAAACGGTTTCATAGATACCGTTCCTTCTCCTGATATCCCTTTTCTACCAATCACATTTGAAACCGTGCGTATCAACGTTTTTAGATCCAAAAAAAGCGACTGGTTTTCTACATAAAATACATCTAGTTCAAACTTTTCTTCCCAAGTTATCGCATTTCTGCCATTCACTTGTGCCCAACCTGTAATTCCAGGTTTAACTTCATGTCGACGCGCTTGTCGTTCTGAATACAAAGGAACATAATGTGGTAACAACGGTCTAGGGCCAACAAAAGACATATCGCCTTTCAAAACATTGATGACTTGAGGAACTTCATCTAGGGAAGTTTTTCTAAGGAATTTGCCCCAAGTGGTTAATCGCTTTGCATCAGACAATAATTTGCCATTATTATCCGTGGCATCGGTCATGGTTTTTAGCTTGTAGAGGGTAAACGGTCGGTTGTTTTTCCCGATGCGAGTTTGGGTGAAAATCAGATTTCTACGATGCCCTAAGAAAGTTGCCCCTAAAAATAAAACCAATCCAAAGGGCACTAATACGAAAAGAAGCACAGCAGCAAAAACCCGATCGAATATAATTTTAACCAAGATTATTACAGAATTAAGACTTCCAAATCGAACACAAAATTAGAAACCATAGCAGCGAGAACCTTATCGAATATGAATTTAATCAAGGTTATTAACAAATTGAGACCTCCAAATCAAGCCCAAATTTTGCTGGTTTAGCATCGCTTTGGCTTCAGTAAATCTAGCATTTCTTTCTGCGGAATTCACCAACCGCAGTGCATTCATTTGCTGCAATGCTTCCTCTAATTTGGAGGGACTACAATTAACCCCCAATTGGTATTTCGCAATCATTTCATGCGCATCACCTTTAAGGTTGTTTAAAATCCATAAATCAGACAATAAATAATCATACATCTTATATGAGGTAGATATAAAATTAGTAGGACGATACAAATTAAACCCGAAATCTCCCAACTCCAAAAGGGTCAAGTAATGTCCATATTCCAAGCGGCCGCTTATGTGATAGGTTATGCTATTTCTTGAATTCAAACGTTTTTCCCAACTTGAACGTTCGGTGCCATCACCACAAATCAATAAAAATACAGGTTCAAAACGACGTTCATAAGCCTCAACAATATCAAGCATAAAATCAAAGTCGTAAGCTGTTCCTAAATTTCCCCCGAAAACAAAAACGCATCGTTCCCCTATTTTCAATTTAATGGAGTTTAGCTCATTAAAATCATTTGTGTCAAAATCAAGCCTTTGATTGCTTCGAGCTATACCCAAAGGAAGAACTAAAAACTCTTTATTGTATGTTTTTTTTAATTCCTCAACATATAAACTGTTAATAGCAATACGATGGTCAGATAACTTTAATAATAAAAATTGAGGAATTAGTAAGGGCTTGAAAAATCCAATTTGCCATGTGGCTTTTGAAATCAAACCAAAGGCCTGAGGCCATAAATCCGTAAAGTCGACCGCTAACAATTTCCCTCTTATTTTTGCTATTATAGCGGCAAATAGCGGAAATGTAATGGGTGGCGAAAAGACGTAAATCAAGTCCGAATGCCCTACTAACCGCCATAATTTGGGCAGCGAAGCGATTCCCAATAAAAAATGACTAAAAAACCTTCTGAAGCTGGTATTGTGGCGATAAGGTAAGGTTTGAACATAGGAAATGGTCACACCGGGTAGTTCATTATCCAAAACACGTTTGCTTTTTTTCTTGTGGCTAAAGGTGCTGGTTAACAAGCTCACATCCCCGAGTCCTTGTGCATAGCGTATTACGTTATTCAGTCGATCGTTATTTTCGAAGTCCTCGATATCCCCAAAAACACCCACTAACAATATCTTAGGCATGTACAGAATTTGGCATATTTGCGTGAATCAACTTCAGCCAACGCTCATTAAAAATATCCGCAGAGTACCGTTCTGATGCTTCCTCATAGGCAGCAAGGCCCATTTGAATTCGATATTGTTTATTTTCAATTAGCGGAAGCATTTTATCAAAAATATCTTGGGCATCACTGGTTGCTAAAAGTTCCAGCGCTTTGGGACTGAACATTTCGGGAATTTCGCCTGTATTGCCCACGATCAAAGCCGCCCCATTGGCCGCCGCTTCGATTACCGCTATGGGTTGAGCCTCATTGGCA
>JBIKIM010000277.1:0-2923 GCA_044361605.1 Bacteroidia bacterium
CTATCCAACAACACCTTAAAGGCTCAGGTCACAAAAGTAGTACCATCTGATTATTCCATAGCGGTTTCGGATGCGTACACCCACAACCCCGTAAAAGATATAATCGCTTGGGGCATTCAAGACACCCTTACCCTGCCCTTTTTTGAGGATTTCTCCCAACAATTTGGCTATCCGAGTGCAGCAAGATGGGCCGATAAGCAGGTTTGGATTAACAATTCGTTCGCGCCCGATGCCCCCAATGCCCATATTGCTACGTTCGACCATCTGAACGAATTCGGAAATCCGTATCAAACATTAACCACGCGCGCATCGGTTCATGCCGATAGTTTAACCTCACAGCCAATTAACTTGCAATTTTACCGCAAAGGCGCCAATACGTTTCCGTATCGATTGACCGACGGGATTTATTTGAGCTTCTTTTATAAAAATCAGGGCTTGGGCGATGTTCCCGAAATAGAAGACTCTCTTATTCTTTATTTCAAAACACAAAAGGGACATTGGCGTAAAGTGTGGGGCGTAAACGGAGCCCACAATAAAAAGTTCACCGAAGTGTTTGTGGCCATCGATAACCTCGATTATTTAATCCCAGATTTCCAATTCCGATGGGTCAACTACACCAAAAAAACCGGCAACCTGAATCATTGGCATTTGGATTATATCCGAATGGATCAGGGCCGAATAGCGGGTGGGGTTTCAGATATTGAAGACGTAGGAATTGTAAATGCAGAAACCGGACTTTTTCGCGATTACACCAATATTCCTTATTCCCATTATAAATTAAATGCCAATTTACACTTGGGACGCACCCAATTGCGCGTGCGGAATATGAATGAATTTGCTACCGTACAAACGCGGTATCAATTGTCGGTTTTCAATGATTTCGGTCAAACGCTCTTCAAACAGGATTTTAGTGCGAGTTCCAGAAATATTCTTGCGAACACCGATTCAACCGAAACATTTAAAACCCCTTACTTCGATACGCTTACGGGCAATACGCCCTCACTGCAATATCATTTTGTTATTGATCCACAGAGTAACGACCAAACCCCCGACAATTACAATGCCAGCGGCAATAACAATTCGTATAAATTAAAACACCAATTCATGCCTTGGTATGCCTACGACGATGGCAGCGCCGAAGGTGGATTTGGGTTGGATTATGCGTATTTAGGGAATATTCCAGGTCAGTTTGCCATGGAATTCAATACCGCTCAAGACGATTCTTTGCGGGGAATAGCCATGTATTTCACCCAAGTAAAGGAAGACGTAAGTTTTCGGAATTTTACCCTTAAGGTTTGGAAAAAATTATCGCCCATTGGAACCGATGACCGTCAAGACCAACTTATGTACGAGTTTCCGGTAGCCAAACCGGCTTACCGCGATAGCATCAATCATTTCGAATATTTCTTTTTCGATTCGGTTTTGGCCTTGCCCAAGGGTCAATACTATATCGGTTGGTTCCAGCGCCAACCCTTCGTGCTCAACGTTGGATACGACAATAATTACCGGTACGCCGATGCGAATACCCCGAATCCACATCTGTTCTATAATCTTTTGGGAAGTTGGGAACGGGCCGACTACAGCATTAAAGGGACACCCATGATACGCATGCTGTTTGGGGAGCGCTTGAATTACACGTTTTCAACCCCTAAAATCAAACCGCTTAAATTGCACGTTTACCCCAACCCTGCCAAACTATGGATCAAATTAGACGTACCCGCAGGGAAATCGCTTAAAGAAGTGGTTATTTTGGATGCGAGCGGGCGTAAAATAATGAGAACCGAAGACACCCAGATTTGGGTTGCCGACTTACCGCGCGCCACCTATTACGTGCATGCTTTATATACCGACGGGCAACGCAGCAGCGCGCCTATTAATTTGATACACTGATGATTGAAGATATTTCTGTTATTAATCTAAAAAAACGCCTCGATGCGGGCGATACCATTAACCTCATCGACGTTCGAGAAACCTTCGAATTCGAAGATTTTAATTTGAATGGACTATTGATTCCATTGGGGGAATTACCCTCACGGTTGGAAGAAATTGAACATCTCAAAGAAGAAGAAGTGATTGTTCATTGCAGGTCCGGTAAACGCAGTCAAACCGCCCAACATTTTTTGTTGCAAATGGGCTTTAAAAATGTTAGAAATTTACTCGGTGGCGTGTTAGATTGGCAAACCCACTTCGGGAGCGAGTCCCATTAATCGTTAATTATTTGTAACTTCGGGCTTGTGAAAAACCAATCCCGTTCCCTAGCGCTCTGGCGACCCCTTTTTTTGGGTTTGGGATTGTGTACCGCACTGATTTTAAGCTTTTGTAATACCCAAGAAACCGTTCTTGAGCCGCAAAAGGACTCGTCGTTCTTTTGGAATTTACACGATACGGTAAACTATGTGGGCATGCAAGAATGTAAGACGTGTCACCACGAAATACACCAAACTTTCTTACATACGGGTATGGGCCAAAGCTTTGATAAGGCTTCCCCAGAGAAATCAAAAGGACAGTTTCCATTTTTACATCTTCCCTCAAAAGAACGCCGCGGCAATCCGATTTACGATCCCAAAACCGGCTTGCACCACCAAGCTTTTTGGCGCAATGACAGTTTGTTCATACGACAATACGAGTCGGATGAAAAACAGGGTAAATTGGTGACTTTCACGCGTGAAGAGTACATCCCTTATATTATCGGCAGCGGTCAACATACCAATTCGCACTTTTGGACCGACGGGGCCTATGTGTATCAGGCGCCGCTGACCTTTTACACCCAAAAAGGCATTTGGGATTTACCCCCGGGTTATACAGAGCAGAATGTGGGTTTCAATCGGAAAATCGATATGGAATGCATGAGCTGTCATAACGCGATGCCAAAAGTGGCGAAAAATTCAAAAAATTTCTTTGAAAAGATTCCCTTGGGCATCGA
>JBIKIM010000278.1:0-2921 GCA_044361605.1 Bacteroidia bacterium
ACCGGATTCGCATCGGAGAGACCCGAAACAAGCGTGAAAACGGCGGCTAGCAGCATGGTGCAAAATTCGATTGCGGCATTGGATTTAACAAATGAAAAAAGGCCAATCGTAAAGATTGACCTTTTAAGTAGACGTATGAGAAGGCCTTAGGCCTGAGCGCTTTCCTTTAGTACTTTTTCTACTAAGGCAGCGGCTTCTTTCAAAACAATGGCGGATTGTACTTTAAGTCCGCTTTCGTCGATAACGCGTTTCGCTTCTTCGGCATTGGTACCTTGTAAACGCACAATGATTGGGATTTGGATGTCACCAATTTTTTTGTAGGCTTCTACCACTCCGTTAGCGACTCTGTCACAACGCACGATACCACCAAAAATATTGATTAAGATGGCTTTAACGTTTGGATCGCTCATGATAATACGGAAACCTGCTTCTACGGTTTCGGCATTGGCGGTTCCACCTACGTCTAAGAAATTGGCAGGTTCTCCACCGCTCAATTTAATAATGTCCATGGTAGCCATAGCCAAACCTGCTCCATTTACCATGCAACCTACGTTTCCGTCTAGTTTTACGTAGTTCAAATTGAATTTTCCAGCTTCTACTTCAGTGGGATCTTCTTCGGCTAAATCGCGCAATTCGAGGAAATCTTTATGACGGAAAAGGGCATTTTCATCTAAGCTTACTTTCGCATCAACGGCGATGATTTTATCATCGGAAGTCTTTAATACGGGATTGATTTCGAACATAGCCGAATCGGTTTCGTCGTAAGCACGGTATAGGGCGGTTACAAACTTCACCATTTCTTTGAAAGCGGCTCCTTCAAGACCTAGGTTAAAGGCAATTTTACGCGCTTGGAAGGGTTGTAAACCTGTAGCGGGATGTATCCATTCTTTGTGTATTTTTTCTGGACTGTGTTCGGCAACTTCTTCGATATCCATACCCCCTTCGGTGGTATAAATGATCACATTTCTTTTGGTTGTACGATCCAATAACACACTCATATAATATTCTTTGGGCTCGCTAGATCCGGGGTAGTAAACATCCTGAGCAACTAAAACCTTACTCACCACTTTACCCGCATCTCCTGTTTGAATGGTTACTAGGGTACCTCCTAACATGTTTTTGGCAATGTCTGCAGCGCCTTCGGGAGATTTAGCTACTTGTACGCCGCGTTGTTCGCTGCCTACAATTTTACCTTTTCCGCGACCACCCGCGTGGATTTGCGATTTGATAACGCACCAATCGCTGTTGTATTCAGCGCGCACCTTCTCGGCTGCTTCTTTGGCTTCCTCAGGGGTTTCGGCTACAAAACCGTTTTGAACCGCAACTCCGTACGATTTTAAAATCTCTTTTGCTTGATATTCGTGAATGTTCATATAGGTTTCGGATTATAATCCTTGCTTTGTTGAATACACCGCGAAAATAACTAACTTTGATTCCATTCTGGTAAATTATTTGTTAAATACAGTGATTTCTTGTAGAAATATCGCCAAATCCTTCGGAAACGTGCAAGTTTTGAAGGACATCCATTTAGATGTTCCTGAGAAGGAAATTTTATGCATTACCGGTGAAAGCGGAGCGGGGAAAAGCACCTTACTGCATACCATAGGTACGCTCATAAAGCCCGACAGCGGCTCCATTCAGATTTCCAATATTGAAACTGCCACGCTCAAAGGCAATAAATTGGCCGATTTTAGAAACCAACATTTGGGATTTATTTTTCAATTTCATCAATTAATTGCCGAATTAACAGCCGTTGAAAATGCGATGTTGCCGCTCTTAATTGCAGGGACCGATAAAAAGACAGCCCGTAAACAGGCCAAAGAGCGGTTGGAATATTTTGGATTGGCGGACCGTTTAGAACACAAGCCCTCCCAATTGTCAGGCGGTGAACAACAACGGGTATCAATTGCGCGTGCTTTGGCCCGCAACCCGAAAGTCATACTGGCCGATGAACCGAGCGGTAATTTAGACTCAAAAAATGCCAAAATTATTCACGAGTGGTTTTTTAAAATGCGCGATGATTTTGATCTTACGTTTGTGATTGTAACCCACAATCCCGAATTGGCCCAAATGGCAGACCGCCGGATTGTATTGTCCGACGGTCAAATTTCATAGGCCTTAAAAGTGTTTGGTACTAGCTAGCTCCAAAAGGCTTGCTGCACGATAATTCAATCTATTAGTTAAGGGTGTTCTCGTAGCGAGATTTGCCATTCCAACCCATGGATAAACCAAAGCGCAATCCGTTGCGACCGGGAACCACAAATACATTCAAGGGTATGTTAAGCTTGCCCGATTTTATGGTTTTTCCGGCGGCAAATAAAAACCCATACGATATTTCGGTATTGCCTCGGCTATCCGGACGTTTTTCTAGGCTTTTACCTGCATCTTGCGCTTCCTGTTCTAAAGAAATTGAAGTGTTCTTCGCACGAATAACAAATTCATCATTTGAGGCAATATATCCTTCCGCAAATTTACCCATGGCAAAGGTTGGGCCGAAGGCGAATTCCCATCCATTGGTATTGTTGCGAATTCCGTTCAGTAGGGTCACTGAAGGGATAAAACGACCTTGATCTAAACCGGTGATCATGGGCAAGAACTCAAATAGGGCTTGAAAATCGCCTTCGTTGAGGTATTGCTTTTCAAATTGATATCCAAACTGAAACATATAGGGTTGTCCACCATAACCGCCTACATTTTCTTCTTTTTGTAGCACGTCTCCCAAAAATCCGGTGGCGTATGTCATGCCCATTCGTGGACCGTCAGAGCGCAAACGCAAGGTGTACGGATTGTTTACCGTATTGTCAAAATCGCTGCGCAGGGTAAGTTTCTTTACCGTTTCTAAATCGTTGGGTAATTTAAATAGCTCATTCATACAAATGCGTATCATTTGCAATTCGCTTCCAGGTATTACCAAGAATTCC
>JBIKIM010000010.1:0-10297 GCA_044361605.1 Bacteroidia bacterium
ACTGACCGTCGCCCACCACATAGCGTGCGTTGGTTATCTTTTTTCCATTTGGATTTTTGGTGTTATCCGTAAAACAAAACAAATTATTCTCAAAACACTGAGAATCTAACGTCACGATTGACATATCGATCTTCGGTTTGTCGAAAATAGTAATGTCGATTGACGTGGTACATTTTGTTCCGTTTATCGTGGTGATATAGGTAACTTTGTTTTTACCCGCCGTTTTAAAGGCATAATTCACGTTTAAGGACCCATTGGTTTTGTTATCCACGCCCCCATCGTTGAACGTCCACTCGTGATTACTACCCGTAGACGAACCGGTAAAGGTAATCGGCGCCCCCACACAGGGACTACCGCTGTAGGTGATAACGCAATTTTGGGCTTTGGCCGTCTGTCCCATAAGGAACGTAAGCGCCAACAAGGCCCAACTCTTTAAAATTAAGGAAAATCCTTTCATAGGTTTCGTGTTTTTCAATTGAAATCGTTCAAAAATAAGGGTTTTGTCGCAGTTCAACAAGGAAATTGACCTTTGGATTCCTTGATGTCGCTTGGGTTTAAACAAATTTGTATGCATCGTATTACTATTTTTTTATATTTCTTATCGCAATTCCAACTTGAAATTGCGTTTTTCATTATCTATCTCATGACTGTATCGGCGGGTTAATTGAACTTGGTAAAACCCACTTGGACATACACGATCGCCCACCATTCCCGACCATTTTTCATGCACATTTTTCGACGTAAATACCCGATTTCCCCGCATATCCATTACCGTAATTTCGAAAAATTCCGGCTCCGACATCGTCACATAAAACGAATCGTTATAGCCATCATTATTCGGGGTAAAAATACTCGGAAACACCTCTGGAAGTTCGTAGTTTTTGGGACTTACCCAACGCACGAACGACTGCGTGTCTTTACACCCATCTAAGAAATGAGCGCGTACCCAAAAATGTAATTCTTGTGATTTTTTGACATAAATCGGACGATTCACACGACCTTCTCTCGCAGTCCATGTGCCCAATACCTGCGTGCCAAGTCCCCAGTCGTAACGACCAAATTCTCCCTGCACTTTAAACGCCAATTCGTGCGCCCCTTGCACCGGCTCACTCATATTAATCTCAAATCGAGACCTACAATTCAATCCATTGGTATTCAAAACCGCTCCATTTTTTTTCTCTTGGGAAGCCTTACTTACAACCCCAATAGGCGCATTCGCTACAGGCTGCATGGGTGTTTGCGTAAATACTTCCATTCCATCGCTCAATGCCGAAGCCGCGCGTGGCCAATTAGCGATTAGGCTTTGATTACCGCCTGCGGTGCTGGCGCCTTGATTCGATTTATCCACCACATTTCCGCGATTGCCCATTGCATTCCGATTCAAGGATGTTGTACGATCTTCAATTTTATTCAATACCTCAGGATTATTACTCCCAACAGTCGTATTGAGCGGATTTAAACCGCCGGCGTTTGGTTGGGCTTCCCCCGAAAGTATGGGTAATGTTGGTTTTGACGGTTGTTCTGCAGTAGATACCACCGGCGCCACATTGGTATGGCTCGCGATTGGGGATTCAGAACCCATTTCCATAAGGTAGTAAACGGCTGTTCCCGCTACGATCAATGTGGACGCAATTACCCCAAACATCTTCATCGATACCGCCGCTTTCGCACCTATACCTGCCTTGGTAGCCAGCGACGGAAGCTGCGACTTAATGGCAAAAAACGCCCCCGGTGGAGGAGTCATTGGCGCATTTTCGAACGCTTTTTTGAAGAGATTGTCGATATCGATCGGGTCCTTACTCATATTTAAGCCATGCTTGTAGTTGTTTTCTTGCTTTAAAAAGTTGTGTTTTACTCGTACTTTCGGTAATGTTTAGCGCGCTGGCAATTTCGGCATGCGTATAACCTTCAATTACATACATGTTAAAGACAGTGCGATAACCAACGGGAAGACGAAGCAGTAAAGCCATTAGTTGCTTCATTTCTAAATTTCCGCTTACCGATTCGGAAATTTCAATGGCCGAATCATTCAATTCATCTAGGGAAGCTTCTTTAAACGTAGCCACCTTTCGCAAGGCATCTAAACATTGATTCACGCACAAGCGCTTCATCCAACCCTCTAGCGAACCTTGAAATCTAAAATCAGGCAATTTTTGAAAAATCCGCACAAAGGAATCTTGAAAAATATCTTGAGCCATCTCCTCATTGGGCGCGTATCGCTTGCAAATACCAAACAACACCGGAGCAAACGCTTCGTACAACTCCGTGTCGGATCCTTTCTTACCCGCCAAGTAGTTTAATACCAATTGCTTTTCGCGGGAAGAAGTCTCTTTTGCCATGTATTATTAAGTGCACCGCCGATATAGGAAGATGCGTTAAATCAAAACTCGGTTGCCTACCGTTTACAACTTTTTCATATTTCGCGCTATGGTATAGCTTAGATCCGTGAGAACCAACGGCGCACGTGCATTTCGTTCGATATGTCCCATGGCCGATTCCAACCCGTCTATGATCACCTCTAATTGGGTAACCGAAAGCCCTAAAGCCTTAAATTTCAATATAAAATCGGCTTCTTTACCCGACCACGTGCTGAGATTTTCGGTATAAGAAGAAACCAAAATTCCTCTGAATAATTCCAAGGAATACAAGAAAAAACCCTTCAATGTTTCCCTATTAAAGGAACCAACTTTATCGGCCCAAGGCACTATGGCATGCATTTTCCGCGTAGCACAGAGCCCCATCCAATAGCGAATAATTTCGAAGAAAGGACTTTCGGTCTCTTCTAATAGCTGCATGGCGCTGCGTAAATCACCTTGAGCCACTTGAACCGTGCGTTCTAATTTTTCACTATCCATATCCGGTACCCTACGCAAATAATCACGCATAGAATCTTGATCGATAGGAGCAATGCGCACGGGTTGTGTGCGTGAAATAATCGTACCTATAATCTTCTCCGTATTTTCCGTAACCAACAAAAACAACGTATTTTGGGAAGGCTCTTCAATCGCTTTGAGTAAAATATTCCCTTCTTTGCCTAAATATTCTGGCAACCAAATGAGCATCACTTTAAAGGCAGCCTCATAAGGTTTGAGTGTCAATTTCTTTAGTATGTCGCGAATTTCAGAGGTTGGGATATTGGCTTGTTTTTTTTCGGCATCCAATACCTGCATCCAATCCATCAAATTCATATAGGGATAGCGCTGCAGGGCCTCTCTCCATTTAGGTAGAAGTTCGGTAGATTTCTCTCCTTTTTCCCGTGGGAAGGGGAAACTAAAATGCAAGTCGGGATGCGTTAGGGTTTCATATTTGCGACAAGATGGGCAAATTCCGCAGCTGTCGTTTTCACCGCGTTCGGTGCAACAAACAAATTGCGCATAGGCCAAAGCCAATGGCAAAGCGCCCCAACCCGATGAACCGATAAACAGTTGCGCATGGGGCACACGTCCGTTTTGCACGCTTTGCACGAAAGCCTGTTTTTTTTCTTGGTGACCGATTACTTGACTGAATTTCATGAATCGATGTATTCCAACTAACTAAAGAAAGGATTGAATATGCGCGGCCATCGCTTTTAAGGATTCAGCCGACGGATTCAATTTTGTTTTGGTAAAATTAATATCACCGATTTCCATCAGCGGTACCAAATGGATGTGCGTATGGGGTACTTCTAAACCAATAACGGCAGTGCCAATGCGCTTACATGGGACGGCTTGTTTCAGCGCTTTTGCAACGGTGGCCGTAAATACCCATAAAGCGGCTAGGTCCTCAGGAGTTAAATCAAAAATGTAGTCTACCTCTAATTTAGGGACACATAAAACATGTCCCATAACCAAGGGTTGTATGTCTAAAAAGGCAATGTGATCCGCATCCTCCGCTATTTTAAAGGAAGGTATTTCACCTGAGATTATTTTAGAAAAGAGGGTCGACATAACGGGTGTAATACTTGAGGAAATCTAAAACGTTTCCTGTAAAGGGATATTATAAGGTAATATCTAGGATTTCTAGCTTCACAATACCTGCGGGAACTTGAATTTCGCAAATGTCACCAATTTTATGACCGAGCAAACCCGTTCCTATAGCTGATTTGACAGATATTTTACCCTCTTTCAAATTCGCTTCTGTTTCAGAAACCAACTGATAAACCGCTTCTTTGCCCACATTGTGATTTTTAACCTTAACCCGACAAAGGATACTAACTTTATCCGTGTTTATTTGTGAGCTGTCAATTACCCGGGCATTCGCCAAAACATGATCCATTTGGGCAATTTTATCTTCTAAGTGCCCTTGAGCTTCCTTCGCTGCATCATATTCCGCATTTTCACTGAGATCCCCTTTATCACGGGCTTCAGCGATTGCCTGTATAATCTTAGGTCTTTCAACATGTTTCAGCTGGCTCAACTCTTCTTTTAGTGCGTTTAACCCTTCCTGGGTGAAATACTGTATGTTGCTCATACGCTTAATTTTTTATATGTAAAGTATCAAAAAAAAGTTGCACCAATGGGCGATTGGTGCAACCGAATAACAAATATACTAATTTTTTTATTCCGCAGATCCTATACCAATTCGGATTCCGAATGAATGTACTCCGTTAAAAGGATTTGTGGCTCTGTAGCTGTAATCCAAAGAAACGATGTTATTGTCGTCGATATTCCAATCATAACTAAGCCCACCAAAAGGCCCTGTAAAGGCGCTTGTGCGCGTATCGGGGCTGAACACGCCCTCTTGATAACAATACCCAGCACGTACACTGACAAGGTCTTTAAATCCATATTCTGCACTAATAGTCGTTTGGTTGGCACTAAATGAATGGTTCGTAAACCCGATAGCCACCGTGAGACGGTTGTCATACACTCCTTGGGTTTTATCCAAACGAATATCATAGGAAGCAGCCATATTCAACATAGCGGGTAATTTCACCACATCTGTTTTTACCTCCATCGTTTTATCGAAATCTCCATTTTGGATTAATGCTTTGTAGCTTAAACCATCGCCATCGAATTGCAAATCGGGACCAATATTGCGAACAGAAACTCCAAATTTGAAATCGTTTCTCTTTTGAGAACCTACTTTAGGAATTAACGTAGTTGAATATTGTACGCCTGCATCTAACGCCATTCCCGACGCGCTTACGTCTGGAATACCTTCCGACACCAAACGAGCCGTAACACCTGCAGATATACTATTGCTAAAACTTTTGCTGTAGGAAACTCCGAGATTGGTCATATTCACCCGGTACGTTCCGATACCACCGTAAGGATTGTCAACGGTCGTAATCTCAATTGGCGCTATACCAAATTGCATTACTTGAACCCCTAAGGTACCATTATCACCCTCTTCGCCGAGCTTCACCGCTAAACCCAAATTGTTAATACCGATACCAGAGCCCATGAGCCACTCGGTGCGCGCAAATACCAATTCAGTACGTTTGTTCATCCGATCTAACCCGGCAACATTCATGTACATCGCTTCTGCACCGGTTACTAAACCACCGGCCGCATATCCCAAACCAGAACTTCTAGCCCAACCGTTAATGGTAAGTTGCGCAGCCCCTGCCTGACCTTGTCGTTCAGGGTTTCCCGCATAGGATAACGCACTTAAAATAGAAAGCGCCGTTAATGTTATGTGTTTTAAATTTAATTTTAATTTCATCGCATGTATTTTAATAGGTATCCAAATCTACGGCAGGCATTATACCATACCAACGAACTATTTTCTCTCCTATACCAGGTGCTTTTATATGAATTAAATATAAACCACTGGCAATAGGAACCCGGCTATTATTCTTCAAGTCCCACTCGAAATATGTGAACTCATCCGATTTGTCGACCGTACGAATTAGGTTACCTGCCATGTCAAATATTTTAATGGTACAGGTTGGAGGCAAATTGGTGATTTTCACACGCGCATCAATTGGACTGTTCTCATATTCGCTAAATCCTCTATAGGGATTTGGAACTACGTTCACCAAGTCCAAATTCTTGCGACCAATATCATTAGATATTTTCGGAGCGATTTCAGCACCATCAAACTCATACATAGGTAAGGAATATTCATTATCAGGAGAACCATCGCCATTCCAATCTGGAGAATTTCTATTATCGCCTGTATTGAAACTGGTGTACGCTTTAGCCACACGCACTTTCATGCGTACTTCAGTCGGAGGAATACCGTTCTTCATGTCGTAACCTGGGGCCAAGTAAGTCGGAATTACCCAGTTTATCTGACTTGTGATTAAACGTTTTTGTAAAGATGCAGGACTGGAACCGGCGGTAGTACTTTGAAAACCGAGTTTAAAACGATCAAAATGCACTTCTTCTTCGCCAAAGTAACGGCTACCCGTAACGTTGCGACCGATTCCGTGATTACCCGAACCGAAAATGTAAATAAAGTGCTTACCTCCTATTACGGGATAATTACCGTTGTCGTTATAAATATTAGGTGTTGGATTCCAAATCATGTCGCGTCCGTTTTCACCTGGCACGTAACTGTCCTCGCCAAACGCTATGTTCATACGCTCACCCGTTTCAAGATTAATCACATAACCCGGGAAATAACTCAACCCAAAACTACCCGCTATGTCTTTAAAATCTTTGTCTTTAGAAGGCGCTAAACGCATATTGAATTTAGCCATTCGGCCTTCAGTGCCACTGGTTACCTCGTCATCGGCCATTTCTAATACGGCACAACGTGTCCACTTTGACTTATCAGGAGTAATAACTAATTCAAAGCTGTTCAATTCTTGTATCGGATTTTGTAACCATGCCGTATTTCCACTCCAAGCAAATCCGTAAGTATTTCTGCCATTGGTTGCAGAATATTTCTCACGAGCGACCAAACCATAAGGAGCAACACGACCGTTCCAAATTTTCTCATAAGCCTGACCTGGATCAAGAGGACCACTTGCCGCGTTTAGGAAATCCGCCGTAAATCCGTCGAAGGTTGCCCCACGACCGTTACTACCCGAGCGGATCCAGTTCAACCAAAGACTTCCTGATTGTGGGGTGCTTTGTGCATCATTATCCACCACAGCTGTTAACCATTGCTTGCCGTTATCAGCCCAATCTACCGACCAATCAATAACGCCATTGTTAGGATCAGCCTCTGCATTTTCCCCAGGATTTTTGGCCTGTGCCAACTCAATACTGAAACCCCAATCGGCTAGGTTTTGAGTAGTCGCATTAAACGGACTCCGTTTACCTTGCACGGTTTCTGTTTTCACACGAATGGTTGTATCCGAAAAAATGGTATCATTTACGGTCAAATCACCTGTATTCAGTGCATCTAGACGAACCAATACCCAATCGGCATTGTATGTCATCGAATCACGTAACTCAGTAACATTCGATTTTTTGCGCTCTTTTAGATAGAACTGAAACTTGTTTTTAGGTACCTTTAATGGATCCACTACTTTGATGTTTACAGGACCGGCTCCGGCAACGTATTTAGGCTGCGCCATAAATCCGGTTTCTAAAATTTTATCTACAGTTTCTTTCGTGAATTCTAAAGGCAAACCACCGTTTCCACGACCAGATATACGCGTCAGTGCGGGACCACTACCATAACTAGATTGCAATTCTGTACCCCCATTTTCAGGTCCGGTTTTATGCGGTGTCGCTCGGTATACTTTAATATTACGGCGACCTGCTAAGAACTGATTGGGATCTTGCTGTAGGGTATCGTTCGATAAAATAGCGTAACTCAACACCATGTAGTAAAAATTCCTAAAATCCGTTAGTTGTGTGTTTGCAGAAGTCGCAAATAAATCATTTTTAATACTAAAGGTACGTTGCACACCCTTGTCTGCACCGTCTACTTTCTCAACAGGAACCATCTGCGACAACTTAGGATCAAATACTTTATTTACGATTTGACCACGCTTATTTTGGATATCACACTGGAACAATAAACGTGCTTTGTCTACGTTATCAAGATCTCCGGTGTTTACGGTAGCGTCTTTCAATTGATAAACCAAATAACCTTCAAACTTGTATTTTAGCTCCTTGTTATTGGCGTCTTTGTATTCTTCTGTATAATTTTCTACTTTACTAGAATTCGCATTCAAAAATTTCAATACCAATTCTTGGTGTAGCTCTTGGATTTCAACATCTGGAGCATCTGGACCGTCTAATATTTTGAAGTTGTTATTGAATAAACTTTGCGCCTTATCCGAAGCCAATTTTAATAAGTCTAACGAACCTGCAGCACCTCCGCTTGTTGTTCTCGCCCAAACTACCCCTACGGTTATGCGTTGAATTTGTCCGGGACGTAATAAAAAGGGTCCTGTAGATTGTATAAATCGACGGTCACCAGGTCGGTTTCCAGCGGTTCTTTCATCCCAACAATCGGTGAATTCTGGATCGGTACAACCCGGAAACATATAATTACACGTTACAGCGCCACCAAAACCATTACCGCCACGGGTTACGTTTTGTCCACCTTTCCATTTTCCTTTTAAGAAATTATAAAAACTATTGGGATTGGCCCGGTCAGGGTTACCCGTAATAGGATCTGAAGTATTATTATAATACATGAAGTGACTCAATCCCATTTGTTTTCCAGCCGTATCTGTAGGACCTTCAAAATAATCTACCCCAATTGTTGGGGGATTTAATCCGTAACCTAAGATACCCTCATCTTCATCGTCACCATTGTAACAGAATCCTAAACCACGACCTACATCACATCCCACATAATCATCCGAATAGTTACCTAAGTCGGCATCTACCCACTGACCCATATAGCACTCGTTCAAGGTAGTAAAACCGCGGTTAATGATTTTGGTCGAATAAAACGTCATGTTATTCACTTCATCGTTGGTAGAAAATGCAAACGCAGTTGTTTGACATTCTACTCCGATTGGTTGTCCGCTCGATTCTGAGTGAATATTACCTCTATCGTTATAAACCCACCAAATGAACATATCGGGTTGGGCACTAACTCCATTTTCCGCTGTTGGTCTGCGCTCATCCAAAACAGGATGCTCTCCATCAAAGGGATTGTAGACTCCATCATCTACCACCACTTTGTAGGGTGCCAAATAATCTGCTTCAGCACCGATACGCACCGAGCGATCGGTACCTCCGGGCCATTCGCGTATACCCGCGCTTTGATCGATATAGTTAGATAGTTCGAATTTCTCCAATTCATCGCGGGTTACTTTCCACATGCGGTCGTAAGATTTACAACGCAAGGGATCGGTTGAAGCCGTTGTGGTATCAAGAGGTCCTGGCCAAAAATCGGAACCAAACTGGCGGTACGTCATGGCCGCTAATTTCAAGTTTCCACCATTGTCTTTACCCCCAATCCAAATAGCTCCAGAAAACAAGGAATGCTTTCTAACCGCGTTGGGATCGTTTACTTTTGGTATTTCATATTTGGGATTGTTTAAATCCCACCACATATCACCACCGTTCAATAATTTAGTTCGAACGTTATTGACATCTAAATCCACAGACTGTGATGCAGGATCGCACGTACTGGCAAAGGCACCTGCACGTTTGTTGATTTTTGCTTTACCCGATCTACCTTCGACATTAATAACAGGGCGTGCTACCGCATTGGCGGTTAACAACAACCCTAATGCCCATATTCCTAATCTTTTCATTGTCTTTATTATTAATTTAAATTAAAACGCACACCTAAACGAATGGTACGTGGACCGTTCCAGTTACCCGTTTGTGAATTTAACAAAAGTCGGTATAAGTCGATGTAACTCTGCGCATCAACTTGAGTTTTTACCAATAACTGACCTTGAGGTGAATTCAAGAATCCATCGTCATTGGGTTGTCCTGTAAACGGAAACACACCCAACACGTTCCATGTGTTTAACACGTTATTCACCCAAAGGAATACATTAAACACCAAAGGGTTCGCCGAGTTTTCACGATTGATCTGTACGCCTTTCGTGAAATTCAAGTCAAAGTTATACTGCCAAGGCAAACGAGCACCAAAGGGGCGACCTTTGATCTGGGCACGATCTACCGCACCTATTTGAACCGTTTGAACCGTTGGTGTGTAAGGACCACCGCTATACGTATTCGCGATTATATTGATACTGGTAAATTTGAATATCTCAGAACCAAACAATACCGGCCCGGTATAAAGATTTTTGCGCGTTATAGGGTTTTTACCACCCGCCCAAGCCCAAGTAGTCGATACTTTCATATTATGACGGATATCTAAATCTCCCAAAGGAATTACGGTTCTTAAGTTCGGTTGGTTACTCGCAATAAGTGCCTGCTGTGAGTTGATATTAGAACCTGTTCCATCTGCGAACTGTAACATGTAACTCAAAGTGATC
>JBIKIM010000279.1:0-2914 GCA_044361605.1 Bacteroidia bacterium
AATTTGAAATCTGCTGCACTCACCGACTCAGCCAATGATTGACAAACTTCTGATTCCAACAACTTAGCATCGTTTTCAATTTTGGAAAGAATGGCAAATACAGCGGCTAAAGGCGTACTATGAAAGTACTGCTCTGACCAATCAAGCATTTGTCCTTCTTTATTCTTTACTTTACCACTTTTGCTGTCAAACGGATCTTTAACGTCACCCGCTGTAAGCGATGTTTTCATGGAAAGTTCATTCATCTTACTAAGTAAAAAAGCTTTGGTCTCTGGATTTTTACCTAAGTTCACGTCAGCTTGTGCTTTTTTCAAAGTTTCAAGCAATTTAACGCGCGTTTGGTTGATTAATAATTCCAAATCTTTACCACGCTTACCAGCTAGTTCTTCGTTAAAATAGCGAACGTGCTCATCAAGGTTGTCTCCAGCCTTCAATTCGGGCATATCACCATACTTGGTTTCAACCCAAGGAAACGCAGGGTAAAATTTGAAGTCTTTACGTGCAGGTTCCCCTTCTTTAGGTAAACTAAATGCGTCCTCTGGTTTTAAATTTTTATCATTGGGATCTAAAGCCCCAATTGAATAACGCAACAAATGCGTTTTAATCTCACGAATACCACCAATAAAATCTGATGTAATCTTGTTTGCTTCATTACAGAAACCCAACGCAGCTTTCGCCGCTTGATTGTCACCAGAAATTTTTTGAAGCTGAGATACCATCTGCACCGTTTTTACTTCGATGTTAGAGGTAGATTTCTTCAAAGAATTATCGATTACTGTAAACGCAAGCAAGATTTCTTTTGTCACGTTCAACGCCAAAAGCGCCGTCAACACGAGATACATCATGTTGATCATCTTCTGACGTGGACTTACATTTCCTCCTGCCATAATTTTTTATTTATAGATAATAGTTTGATACTGAAAAGAAAATTAACGATTGCCACCCATAGCGCTCAACATATTTCCGTAGATGTTGTTGAGGTTAGATAGGTTTTTATTCAAGTCTGTAATTTCAGATTTGAATTGAGCAGTAGCGGCTTCTGAATCGCTAAGGTTGTTCATCACATTAGACAAAGAGCTAGAGAACGAACCTAAAGAATCCGAAACTACAGCGCTGCTATCTGCAATGCTACCCATATTTTGGGTTGCTTTGTGTGTTGCATCAACATACTCGTTTGTGGCTACAGCCGCATTAGAAAGGGAAGACATTTCTTTAACATTGCTGCTTAAAGATTGTAAACCCAAACCTAAACTTTCAATTAATTCAGGACCTACTTTAGCTTGTGATAATAATGAATCTAATTGTTGAGAAACGCTACCGCCTGAAGAAACAGAAGATGCTTTTTTAGTTGGTTCACCACCTGCTAATTCAGGGTATACTAGTGACCAATCTGGTTCTTGATGAACAGGCTCAAAAGAGGATATAATAAAAATTGCAGCTTCGGTAAGTAGTCCTACCGATAACATTTCGTTCGCACCAGGAAGGTGAAGAATTTTGAAAAGTGCTCCCACAATAACGATTGCCGCACCCCAACCATAAACAAAGTTCATGGTCTTTTTCCACTTTTTCGATTCAAAAAAACTTTTGCTCATTTTTAGTAATTTTTTAGTTGATTTATTGTTGTTTAGTTAGTTAATGATCTATTTAGAATCTTGGTTTGAACGTCCGATATAGCTTTGTACACAACGGAAGCCAACATACGCCTTACTGGTATCTTGATATTCGTAAGTACGGGCACCACATTCAATGTAGTACGCCACATCTTTCCAACTGCCACCGCGAATCACTTTACGTTTGCGAGAAATAGGAACATTCATAATTTCTTGCTGTTTTTTAGCATCTTCAGAATGTTCTTTGGTATATATATCGTAATTACCGTTTAAGTCATGCACAAAAGAGTTGTTGGTTTCATCCCAAGCAGTAGATGTCCACTCAGATACGTTACCAGACATGTTATACAAACCAAAATCATTGGGGAAATAACTGTCTGCACGAACTGGATAAACTCCACCGTCGCTGGCACCGTAATCGCCACGCATCGGCTTGAAATTCGCTAGCATACACCCTTTAGAGTTACGAGCATAAGGTCCGCCCCATGGAAAACGATTGCCGATACGGCCACCACGGGCTGCATATTCCCATTCGTATTCAGTAGGCAAACGGAAATCTTCTGTATTGGGCAAACCAATGCGATTCCAGTAGCTTTCTTTCAAATGGGTTCTCCAATGACAGAATGCACGGGCTTGTGCCCAATTCACCCCAACAACGGGATAATCATCATAACGTGGGTGCCAGAAATACTGACGTGCCATAGGTTCGTTATAAGAATACGTAAAATCACGAATCCAACACAAGGTATCAGGATAAACCAATACGTCTTCATCGACTAGGAACTCCGTGCGATTTTTCGCATTGTATTTATTGCGATCGATATTGGCAGCCAAAGCAAGATCTTGCCATTGGTAGTGGTATTTTAATTTACGGGTATCGATTTGACGTTTGAATCTGAAACGTTCAGCGCCTTGGTAATCCATACGACGGTATAGAATTTCATCGAAATTTTCTCCATTTTTACTACGGAACTTTTTATCCAAAGGTTCATCGTAGTTGATGTATTTGATAGGATTGCCTTCATTATCAAATGCATTGGGATCGTATTCCAAATCGTCTGGATCGTCTACTCTGCTTGTGAAGAGTGCCACGCCCGCTTCAGGAAGCACAGGTTTTTTAGCCAACTCGAGGTTAACGCCACCACCTGTTTCCTCATCAAGAATAGCGCGTGCTAACGAGTCTATTACATGATTCACGAATTGGCGATATTCGTTGTTAGTGATTTCGGTTTCATCCATCCAGAAACCTGTCACCGTCATTTGTTTATTGGGTTCTAGGTAAGACTGGAATACGTCTTCGGTAC
>JBIKIM010000280.1:0-2911 GCA_044361605.1 Bacteroidia bacterium
ACTGGCTGCGTTGCTCAATGATAAGGGATATCCAATTGCACGCAGAACCGTAGCAAAATACAGGGAACAACTAAATATACCCGTGGCGCGTATGAGGAAAGAATTATAATTAGATTGATATAAAATAAAAAACGAAAAAATGGGAATCAGACAAGAAAAAGTAGCCAGACAGATACAAAAAGATTTAGCAGAATTAATGCAACAGCACCGCAGCGAATGGATGGCTGGAGCTTTTGTAACGATTTCAAATGTAACCATTACCCCCGACTTGGGATACGTAAATATCTATTTGTCGTTGTATAATAATGCCAATCGTGCTGCTGTTTTAGACCATATTAATGGACAAAACAAAGAGATTCGAAAAGCATTAGCCAAGCGCGTGCGTCACAGCTTTAGAACCATACCAGAGCTTCGTTTTTACGAAGACAACACGATGGATTACGTAGAAAAAATGGATGATTTGTTCAAAAAGATTCATTTAGAAGACCAAAAGTCGAACGAAACTCCATCAGATATCGAGTGAATGTCTCCGCGTTTATAGCCCGTAAATATTTTTTTTCGAGGAAAAATCCCTCGGCAATAAATATTATTACAGCTATATCCATGGCCGGATTTGCCATAGGCGCTTTGGCATTAATTGTATTATTAAGTGCCCTAAACGGTTTTGAAGACAGCATTTTTGGCGACTATCAAAGGAGTTCGCCGGACCTTAAAATAGTTCCTATTGAAGGGAAGGTCTTTTCCCCAGAGACAAAATTAATTAATTTATTAAGTGAAAATAAAAACATTATTGGGTATTCTCAATGTTTAGAAGATAAAGCAATTATTAAATACGGGGACCAACAAGTGGTGGGATTGGTTAAGGGAATGGACTCCGCTCTTTTTAAGGTATATGCGGTTGATTCTTGGATTATGGCGGGCGGTAAGGAGTTTAACATAGAAGAGGGCGTAACGGCAAATGCTTGGCTTTCTGAAGGCCTGGTTTATACCCTGAATGTAAGCGCCAACGAGCAGCAATTGGAGTTGCTCACACCTGATAGAGAAGGGAGTAATCTTGCGCAAACTACGCTGAATCAAGAAGTAATGCGGATATCCAGCATGGTTCATTTGTCGAGCGAAGAAAACGAGCGCACGGTCATTGTTCCGCTTTGGGTTACGCGGTCATTGTTTGCAAGGGAAACGGAGATTAGTCATATTGCGGTTAAAACCAAAGGCGATCCTTTTGCGGTACAAAAAGATTTGAAAGAACGCCTAAAAGCGCTTGGATTGCGGGCACTAAATCGGCAAGAACAGAATGAAACTATGTTTAAAATGTTTAACACAGAAAAATGGTTTTCTTTTGCATTGTTGGTTTTTATTTTATTATTAATTAGTTTTAATCTTTATGGCGCTTTGCGCATGATGAAAATTGATAAAAAAGAGGATTTGTATATTTTGAGTGCTATGGGATTGGAACCGAAAAAAATTAATCGTATTTTCCGTTGGGAAGCGTTGTTTGTGTCTGGACTCGGCACGTTTCTCGGTCTTTTTTTGGGAATAATACTAATATTGATACAACAACGTTTTGGAATTATCACCACACAGGCAACGTTTGAAATGGTATATCCCGTTGCGTTGCGTTTAAGCGATGTGTTTATGGTGGGATTCATTTGTATTGGAATAACGGCTTTTAGTTTAGTAGGAAGGTCGGCCGCTTAATACAATATTTCGCTTGCGCTATTGGTCGCACGTGGCGATGGTTTTTACCTATCTTTGCGTTATGAATCGCCCCATTAGAATACTCATTGCTAAAGTTGGTCTCGACGGACACGACCGCGGTGCTAAGGTAATCGCTGCTTCATTACGGGATGCGGGAATGGAAGTTATTTATACCGGTTTGCGCCAAACTCCGGAAATGGTCGTTCAAACGGCTCTTCAAGAAGACGTAGATGCCATAGGGGTCAGTATTTTAAGTGGCGCGCACAACACCGTGTTTCCGAGGATTTTACAATTAATGAAGGATCAAGGTCTAAGCGATGTGTTATTAACAGGAGGCGGAATTATTCCCGATGCCGATGCTAATGAACTTAACGATTTAGGCGTGGCGCGTTTGTTTCCCCCGGGAACAGAAACCGCAGAAATAGCCAACTATATATCGGATTGGGTCAAGACCCACAGAGGTTAATAATGAGCGATAGGTGCAGCTGAGCACCCGGTTTTTATAACGACGTTGCTTTTTGTTCCACGAGGAACCCTTCAATGAGGGTGATAGCCTTGTCAATTCCTTCTAAAACAGGTACTTCTTCGTCGGGTTTCCATTTTCCCAATACAAAATCTACTTGTTTTCCTCGGGGGAAATTATTCCCGATACCAAAACGCAGCCGCGCATATTGTGGGGTGGCCAAGGACAAATCGATGCTTTTTAATCCGTTATGACCGCCGTCGCTCCCTTTCAGTCGCAAGCGCATTACGGATAGGTCAATAGCCAAATCATCGAGCACGATGAGTACGTGTTCAAGTTTGACTTTGTGTTGTTGCATCCAATATGAGACCGCTTTTCCCGACAAATTCATAAAGGTACTGGGTTTTAAGAGGTGGGCAAGTCGGCCTTTCACTTTGATACTGGTTACCCAACCGTGTTTTTCAGACACCCACGATGCGTCGTGTTTTTTAGCGAGCGCGTCCAAAACGTCAAAACCAATATTGTGTCGGGTTTTGTCGTATTCAGAACCTGGGTTTCCGAGGCCAACGATAAGGAAGGACATGTTGCAAAGATAGTCAATACTCCTATATACTCCCTTTGGTCGCGGGATACTCCCGATGGTCGTATGGGACTCGGCTGACGCCTCGCATGTGACTCCCTTCGGTCGTATGGGTTTAGATACTATCTGGTGTGCAAAAGGTCATCGAGTGATTTGGCGAGGCACGAGCC
>JBIKIM010000281.1:0-2909 GCA_044361605.1 Bacteroidia bacterium
GGTTGTAATGGTTTTCTAATAAATCCCACTCATCTTGGGGACTTAAATCGCGGTAGTTAGGCACGCGCTTGTAGTGGTTGTGGGCTACCAAGTTCATGATATCCTCTTCCAAATTGGCACCCGTGCAACTAATAATATCTACTTTGCCTTGACGAATCATTTCGGCAAAACTTTTTCCCAATTCGGCCGTACTCATAGCACCTGCCAGGGTTACCATCATCTTGCCCCCTTCGTTTAGGTGGGTTTCATATCCTTTGGCGGCATCAACCAATGCAGCCGCATTAAAATGTTTATAGTGACTTTCAACAAACTGAGAAATAGGACCTTTCATGCCGCAAAGGTACGGGCATTTTTGATCACTTTGTTTGGGATAATAACCTAAAAACTACTCCCCTAAAAACCACAATTTCTTGAATCTTTCCTTCTTTCTCGGCATCAAAGCAACCTTTTCCTGCACATAAGCCAAGGCCTCTTCCATATCGTCGGTTATAAGAACCAAGTTAATATCGTCGGGTGAAATGGTTTGTGCTTTTTCCATATCCTGTATTTGCAAAAACAATCCCTTCCAATAATCTTTACCTATTAATACCACAGGAAACCAAGGCATTTTTTGGGTTTGTATTAAGGTAAGTGCCTCGAATAATTCGTCTAAAGTTCCAAAACCACCTGGAAACACGATAAAACCAAAGGAATACTTAAACAACAACACCTTGCGAACAAAAAAGTACTTTATATCTACCCGAACATTTAAATAGGGATTGCCATCTTGTTCAAAAGGCAGTTCGATGTTAATTCCTACACTTTTACCTTTGGCTTCCATCGCACCTTGATTGGCGGCTTGCATAATACCCGGACCTCCACCGGTAAGTACCGTGAAGCCCAAATCGCTAACGCGAGCGCCCATTTCTCGGGCTTGTTCGTAATACATATGCCCCGGCTTGTATCGGGCAGAACCAAAAATAGTTAAGCACGGCCCTACAAAATGTAATTTGCGGAAACCTTTTAAAAACTGAAGGAGTACGCGAAATCCAAAAATGAGTTCCGTGAATCGGTTGTGCGGACCCTCGAGCATTTCGAGATTGGCCAATTTTCTATTATTTTCCATAAACAAAACTGCCTCCGTAGAGGAGGCAGCAAGTTAAATGATTTATTGGTTTTAAAATATTTCTGCAGCTGTAAAAAAGAAACTGCCTTCAATAGCGGCATTTTCATCGCTGTCGCTACCGTGAACGGCATTCGCATCGATACTCTTCGCATATAAATTACGTATGGTACCTGCATCTGCTTTTTGTGGATCCGTAGCCCCAATAATCGTGCGAAAGTCTGCTACTGCATTGTCTTTTTCCAAAATTGCAGCAAAAATAGGTCCGCTAATCATAAAAGAAACCAAATCAGCGTAAAACGGACGTTCCTTATGAACCTCGTAAAAAGCACCCGCTTGCTCTTCAGTTAAATGAATGTATTTCATTGCTTTAATCTGAAAACCCGCAGTAATAATGTGGTCGATAATTTTACCCGCATGTCCGTTGGCAACGGCATCTGGTTTAATCATGGTGAAAGTACGATTAGTCATGTGTTAGAATTTAGCGCAAAATTCGTACTTTTTTGGGAGTATTTTTAGAATAATTGGTGCGCTAGGCTGTTTATTTCGACCAATTTAGTAATGCCCTTCCTTGATTTCCCCCGAGAGGTATTATTTTCGAATGCAATGTGCTTTTCCTATTCCGTTCATCAAGTCCAAAACACACTTCCTTTTGAGGTCTCGAATTTGCAAATTCCCATACCTGGATTTTTTTTTAGCGGCTTTGAACACCCCAAATTGCCCATTTGTACGGCTTCTGAAAGATGGGAATTGGCTCAGTGGGGACTTATACCGGCTTGGGCTAAAACCGAGCAACAGCAAACAGAAATACAAGCGCTTACCTTAAATGCCCGCAGTGAAACTGCGTTTGAAAAACCCGCTTTTAAAGACGCTTGGTCCAAACGACCTTGCCTTATACTGGCCAATGGTTTTTTTGAATGGCAACACCGAGGCCAAGAACGCATTCCTTATTACATTAGTCACCAAACAGCCACGCATTTATGGTTTGCCGGACTTTACGAGGATGTTAAAATAGGGTCTCATTGGCAACGAACCTATACCCTGTTGACTACAGAAGCTCGAGGCATCATGACCGAAATTCACCACACTAAAAATCGGATGCCCGTAATGCTCTCGGAAGCAAATCTGTCTGAATGGCTTCATGGTTCTTTGGCCGACCGCACCCAATTATGCCTTCCCAATGATCCCGATTTTTTAACAGCCCACCGCGTAAATCCGTTATTAAATAAAAACAGCCCCGACCGAAATGCCTCTTGGGCGATACAATCGTATCAAAAACCGCAAACCGAACTCCCTTTTTGATTGTTTTTCCTTTAGATTTGTTGCTTCTAAACCCCATGAAATCATTGTTCCTCGCTGCCTCCTGCAGCCTTGTTCTTTTTGCATGTCAATCTAATAATTCCCCAGTTTCCAATTCGGAAAACACGGATTCTACTGCCGCGCCAATCGCCACAACCAAAGTGGAATCTTTGCCGCCCGTAGATTCAAAATGGAACCGCTTTGCACTAATGCTTGCAGGCGACACAACGCTATACGGCCAAAACCAGCCCCACACCGACGTATGGAAAAACTATGCCCGTAACAGCTCACAAAAATGGACTGTTTTAAACGAAAAAGTGGCCCAACCCATTCAAAATTGGGTGTCGCAACAACAATACAACCCAAAATATCCAACCCGAACCTTGTTGTATCCCTTTGCCGGTGGTGACTTTTTTTACGCCAATCTCTTTTTCCCCGATAAAGACACCATTATAATGGTCGGCTTAGAACCTCCAGGATTTTTATTCAATCCCGATTCTGTAGATCA
>JBIKIM010000011.1:0-10270 GCA_044361605.1 Bacteroidia bacterium
CCTTGTTGTATCCCTTTGCCGGTGGTGACTTTTTTTACGCCAATCTCTTTTTCCCCGATAAAGACACCATTATAATGGTCGGCTTAGAACCTCCAGGATTTTTATTCAATCCCGATTCTGTAGATCAGGCGCTTTTGGCAACCTATCTTAACGATTTGGAGAAATCTTTATTCTTCCCCCATAAATTAGGGTTCTTCAGAACCAAATCCATGGCCATTGATTTCGAAAAGGGACTCCTGAATGGAACCGTTCATACGTGTTTGTATTATTTGGCTAAAGCCAATAAACAAATCCATTACGTAAAAGCCATGAATTTTGACGCTGAAGGTAATTTTAGTGATGTTTCCGATATTGGAACCGCAAAACATGGAAAAAAAGGATACCGCATAGGCTATGCCGCAAAAGGCGATAAACAAATTAAAGAATTGATCTACTTTGCTGAGAATTTGGCCAATAGCGGGGTGTATTTCATTGACAATAAAGTCAAAAGTTTAATACCTTCAGCGAAATTTATGGAAAAGCACCACAATACCTCGGCTTTCTTCAAAGCAGCCACGTATTTGATGCACAAAAGCTATTTCTCATGGATTCGTAATACATGTACCAATGCGAGTAGCATAATTTTACAAGACGACAGTGGTATTCCACTGAAATTATTGGAATCTTCTAACTATAAAGTTCAGCTTTTAGGCAATTACACCCGCACGATTCCATTGTTTGGCAATTTGTTTCAACCCGATTTAAAGGAACGCTATTTACAGGAAAAACCGGCTAAATTGCCTTTTACCATCGGCTACAACGCCCAATTTGGCGAATGCAATTTGCAACTAGCCACCAAATAACCCAACCACTACATGAATCACGTTCCCTATTATATTGAGCTAAGTGCTCACGCTAAAGGTATATCCCCAGACGATATAGACATTGCGACTGCGTTTTTAAGTGGCTATGCCTTTGATTCTTTTGATTCTAACGAAAACGTACTTAGGGCCTTCATAAAGGCATCAGAAATTAACCCAACCCTAAAAGGCGAAATTGAAGCGCTCATTTCACTGTATGTGGAAAATATAGAATGGCTGGAACACCCCTATGAAAATTGGAATCAAAAATGGGAAGAAAATTATTTCCAACCCATCGATATTGGATCTTTTCATGTGAGAGCTCCGTTTCACCCGGCCTCTCAGAAACCCCACGTAATTACAATCGAGCCCCGAATGAGCTTTGGTACCGGACACCACGGCACTACCCGACTGATGCTTTCCTACCTCGACCAATATGCCGAACGCATTTATAATGCCCGCGTTTTAGATATGGGAACTGGAACCGGAATTTTAGCCATCGCTGCAGAGAAATTAGGCGCTCGTGAGGTTTGGGGAATCGAAATCGACGATTGGGTTGTAGACAATGCTAACGACAACTTACAGGTAAATACCTGTTCTAAAACCCGAGTTTCCTTGGGAACGGCGGCCCTTCTCACAGAGGCATACAACAGTTATTATGATGTGGTTATAGCCAATATCCATCGCGAAGTAATACTTGCCGATTTGCCTGCCTATTGCCGCGTATTAAAACCCGGTGGATTGCTCTTTATTAGCGGTCTCCAAGAAGCCGATATTGACGCGGTCGACGACAAAGCAGCCTCACAGTTTCTTAAAAAAGATTTGCATAAATCGCTTGATGGTTGGCAAGGATTGGTTTATTTAAAGCCCAATTCGTAACTTCGAGCATTCAGCAGATACGCATATTTTGTCCGGAATAATCAAATTACTTACAGACGCCGTTGCCAATCAAATTGCCGCCGGTGAGGTGGTCCAAAGGCCTGCGAGTATCGTAAAGGAGCTGTTGGAAAACAGCATTGATGCCGGTGCTACCCATATTAAATTACTCATTAAGGACGGCGGGAGTACCCTCGTACAGGTAATCGACAACGGGAAAGGCATGAGCGAAACCGACGCACGACTTTGTTGGGAACGGCATGCCACCTCCAAAATAAATCGAGCTGAAGACCTATTTACATTGCACACCTACGGATTTCGGGGAGAAGCCATGGCTTCCATTGCCGCTGTCGCTCAAGTAGAGATGAAAACCCGCCGCCAATCCGACGAAGTGGGTACCTTCATCCGTATCGAAGCCAGCGAATGCCTCGAACAACAAATTTGTAGCGCTCCTGTGGGCACCTCCATAGCCGTTAAAAATGTATTTTTTAACATACCAGCCCGACGCAATTTTTTAAAATCCATAACCGTTGAAACCAAACATATTTTTGAAGAATTTCAGCGACAAGCCTTAACCAATCCACACATCGCCTTTCAATTATTCAATCAGAACGTTGATGTGTTCGATTTCCCGATTAGGCCACTCAAAGACCGTGTCGCCGATGTGCTCGGGCGCAAAAAAATTGATGCCTTTATCGATGTTAACGAGCCCACGGAAATTATCGATATCCAAGGATTTATTGGCGCACCCGAACTGGCGCGCAAAACACGAGGCGACCAATTCTTTTACGTTAACAACCGCTTTATAAAAAGCCCCTATTTTCACCATGCCCTAACCCAAGCGTTTGAGGGTGTTTTAGAAAAAGATCAGTTTCCCACTTATGTGCTATTTTTCACTATCGACCCTAGCAAAGTCGATGTAAACGTGCATCCCACAAAAACGGAAGTCAAATTCGAAGACGAACGCCATATTTATAACATCCTGAAAGCCGCCGTTCGGAAGTCCCTTAATGCCTTTATAATTCCCCAAAACAATCCTGAATTTTCCAACGATTCCCTTGGCAATTGGATGAAGTCGGACCCCTTTACTCAAACACCCAATTGGAACGATTTCAATCCTTCCAATACCCCATCTAATTCTCCAAGAAATCCGTATAACCCGTTTCCCAATAACGATAAAGGACCGCGATACCAAGGACAAGATTGGCAAAAAATATTAGGTCCTACAGACGCCTTGAGCTCTCGATTCGATGAGTCGGCCCCCTATCAACAGCCAACACAATACCAAACTATAGCAAGCACATCGGCGGCGCCTTTAGAACTAAAAGGTTTTTTTACTTTGGGAGACACTTATTTAGCGTGTAACGTGAGTCATACCTTACATGTAATCGATATCAAACGAGCCCAGCAACATTTGTTTTTCAATCAATACAGCCAACAGTTAGAAAAACAAAAAGGACAATCGCAGCAATTACTATTCCCACGAAATATTGAACTTCCAGCCGCTAAATTGGCTATTTTGCTTGAGTTAATGGATGCTTTTTCTTTTTTAGGATTCGATCTCGGCCATTTCGGAGGCAATGCCATCATCATTAACGGTCTACCCGCCCAACTACCCGCTTGCAACGAACAAGCCCTTATTGAGCAAATCATCGACGATTACGAACAAACCGCCGGAGACGTAAAACTGAGTAAAAATCAATCCTTAGCCTTGAGTATGTCGCGTCAAAGTGCAAGTAAACAGGCCATAGCTCGCAACAAAGAAGAATTTGAATACCTATTATCCGAACTATTCAAGTGCAACATGCCCCAATACACCTTCGATGGAAAACAAATCTATGTTACTCTCGGAGCGGATAGTATCTTTGAATTGTTTAATAAAAAGAAACGATTATGATGTCTAATCTGCCGCCAGGCCTAAAAAATATATTGATTGTAATGGTTTTGGGCGCTATGGCTCAAACTGCCTTGCCGCGCATTGGTATTGATCCCACCAATTGGTACCTTTTTTATCCCGATTCACAAAACTTTCGCATTTGGCAATTAATTACCCATATGTTCTGTCACGGCGGTTTCGGGCATATTCTGTTCAATGGTATCGCCTTATTTTCCTTCGGGATGGTGGTAGAACACCGTTTGGGTACATCGCTATTCTTGAAGCTCTTCTTGGTAAGCGGTTTAGGAGCCGTATTCATACATTTCGCGTGGATGGGCTATTGGATCTTTGAACAAACCGGGTATTTATTTCCCAATTTAGCAGCAGGTCAGGAATTTATCCCCTATCCTCCGATGTTAGGCGCCAGTGGCGCGTTATATGGGGTTATGACGGCGTTCGCTTTGCTCTATCCCGACGAAAGCATGATCTTTCTTTTCCTTCCGTATCCGATCAAAGCAAAATATTTGGTGCCCATTATCGTTGGATTAGATGTATTGCTCGGAATTGTTGATTTAGAATCAGATAATATCGCCCATTTTGCTCATATTGGCGGTGCCTTATTCGGATTCTTATTCGTTAAGACTTGGCAACGCTATTTTGTAAAATGATAACCAATAGACCCCTTTTTCGATTAAACAGTAAACCTTTCGACCCCATGAATCGGGCCGTGGTTAATCTTATTTGGGCCAATGTAATTGTCTTTATTGGGCTCTTTATCATCCGTTTGCTGCCCTTTGGCGATGCCGTATTTTACTTTTTAAGCTTCAATCCTACCAAACCCTTATACGCCTCATTCTATAGTATTATTACCAGCTTATTCGTTCACGATGGCCTATTTCATTTATTAGGAAATATGTTGTGGCTTTACTTTATGGGCATAATTTTAGAAGACCTCATTGGAAAAAAGCCCATTTATCAGCTGTTTTTCGGTGGTGGCATATTAGGTGTAGCGGTATTTTATGCTTTCAGTATACTGTTCAATCAGCCCAATCCTTTGGTGGGCGCCTCTGCAGGAATTGCCGCAATCTTGGCAGCCACTGCCCTATTTACCCCCCATTACCGGGTGTTTTTATTCGGAGCTATTGAAGTAGAAATTCGCTGGATTGTATTAATAAAAGTCGTTTTTGACCTACTCGGAATGTTCGGGTCTTCCAATGCAGGCGGATATCAAGCCCATATAGGTGGTTACCTGTTTGGTTTCCTGTACATCACGGAGCTAAAAGGACAGTGGAACTTCCCCAAAATAAATTTCCCCAGAAAATCTAGTAAGCCCAAACGCAGCGCCCACGTTAACATCCAAAAAAATAATACCCCAAGTCAAGAGGAAATTGATCGCATCCTGGATAAAATTAGTGCCGGCGGATACGACTCCCTTAACGCAAAAGAAAAAGAAACCCTCTTTAAAGCGAGCCATAATAAATCGTGAAGTGGATACTTAAAATTCTGAATCTAGCCGTTCTGCCAGTTACCCTAATTGCCGCAGGTCTGCTTTTTGTTTCCGGTCAAGCACCCGCCCTTTCTCCTGCGCATTCAACCTTCATCGCCCTCATTGGCATGGCATTCCCAGTTTGGTATGTGTTAAATCTTATTCTATTGGCCTATTGGGCTATTCAATTTAAACTACGACTCATTATACCTCTTTTTACCCTTATTTTTAATGTACAAGGGGCTCAACTTTATGTACAATGGAACTCAAGCGCTGGCGATTCAACCCTCCAGACCCTGAAAGTAATATCCTACAATGCCAACTTATTTGGTGCGAACCGCAATACCTCCGATGTCGATAGCATCGTTCAAATTATTGCTGAGCAAAACGCCGATTTAGTCCTTTTTCAAGAAGCCTTTAATCCCGACGGAAGTCTTAAAAAGCTAATGAAACAAATTGGCAAAAAGTTAAACCTGCCTTATTCCGAATGCTATAAATTACATCCAGATCGAAATTATGGCATGTGTATTATTTCTAAATACCGAATCAAAAATTGGGACAAAGTATACTTCTCTCAACCCACTGGAAATATGGCCATGTATGCCGATATCAAAATCCCAGATTTGAAAGAACAGGGATCCGAGCGCACCATCCGTATTTATAACATCCATTTACAATCCATTCGCTTTAATAAAACCGATTACAAGGCCATTGAAGAGGTAAATGCCGAACAAACATTCGATAAAAACACCACAGAAGGCATCATCAATCGGATTCGAATCGCTTATGGAAAACGGGCTCCGCAGGTCGACGCATTAAAAGAGGCCATTAACGCATGCAAATTGCCCAAATTGGTTATTGGCGACTTCAACGACGTGCCCGTTAGTTATACCTATTACGAGCTTTCGGAGGATCTTAATGATGCCTTTGTTTCACGAGGTAGCGGCTTGGAAACCACCTATAAAGGCCCATTCCCGAGCTTTCGAATCGATTACCAACTCTATTCCGAACCTATTAAATGTTTGAAATACGAAAGCATAAAAAAAGTGCCGAGCGATCATAAAATGATCGTCGGCACCTATGAAATTGGATATTAAAACGTTTTGTGAATGTTAACGGGCTCCGGCACTCATACGCTGCAAGTCAACAATACTCCGACGGGCCGCGTAAAAATTAGGCTCTATTTCTAAGGCTTTTTGAAGATAATCTGCCCCTTGCATGATATTGCGATTGGCCACAGACAATTGGTACTTCAAAAACAAAAAGGCCGCTTCGGTTGCCACACGTTCGGTAATTTGGGCTTGAATGTGCTCCATAGCTACCTTTTTGGGCTTTAAAGTTGCATCTGTTAAGGCCACAGTAATCATAGAATCTGCCACCGACATGCGCCCGCGTGCAATTTCTATCCATGTTAAATCCCAAAAATAAGTCGGGTCTTGCGTCTCTTTCCACATTTGACTGAACATTTCAAAAGCAATGGTATCCTTACCTTCTTCCAACAAAAGTTTGGCCTTAATGTCTCTCAAAAACAAACTATTTGGGTTTTTCTTTAATCCCATTTCGGTGTAAAACATAGGCGTTTTAGAACTGCGCACCATGCCCGGAATTACCTTGTAGAAATAATGGTAATACGCTAATGTATCCAAAACCCAAGCATCAACAGAGCTGTCTTGAGCTACCCACTGAGTAAGTGTTGAGATTACCGTTTCCCTATCTTGGGCTTTTAATGCCAAGTCATAGGTCGCCTTCAAACCAGCCGTTGAAGACTTTGAATTACTTTGACAGGCACTTAGTCCTGCAAAAGCCAAAAGGATGTATAGGTATTTCATTTTTATGATTTTACAATTTAACTCGTACGTTAAGCCGCATGAATCCGCTTTAGCCCGAACTCATCTTTTAAAACATGATACGCCATTTCGGAATAATACGCCAACGCATCGATTATCAAGTCTAAACTTTTGGGCTCAAACGTATGTCCAGAAATGCGATAGCTCAAAACCGTGGCATTGTCTTTTTCATTAAAGGAAAACTTTCCATACATTAAGTTCAAATTTACAATCAGTAATTCTTGCAAAAATTCATGGCGCTTCAAAGTGGGCGCATAGGTAAAGGGAATCGTAATTTGAAAAACAGTAGCGTCGCTCTTATGTACGAAATAGTTCCACGGTGTTGATTCTGTATCCTGCCAAACATCCATATAAACAGGCATTTCATTTTTCAACAAAATCCACTGTCCGTTCTCATCTACTTTAGACTCCTCTTCCGACAATCCCATATTGCGAATGGCTGTTTCTATGTTTTTTATCAATTCCGATAACTCCATTGCACAAAAATACTAAATACTCTGTTGAGACCTACTCATTAACCAAAATACGAGTCCCACAAAACCCGTTGCCAGACCCATTAAGCTCTCAAAGGGTTTCATTTGAACAAAAAATACACAAACGCTTGCCGTCATTATTAGGAAAATCAGTGGGGTAATTGGATATCCCCAAGCTGCGTACCCCTCTGGCTTACCATCCCGAATGCGCAGACGGAACAATCCTAAAACCGTAAGAAAAGTAAACAGCGATAAGGTAAAGGCCACATAGTAAATCAGCGATTCAAAATCCATCACGTGCAACAGAACTATGCTTAATAACGCTTGCAACCAAATTGCTCTAGCGGGTATTTGACGTCCGCTTAAGGTGGCCCAAAATCGCATAGGAGGAACCTTCTCTAACATGGTTTTCAACACCCGAGGACCTGTAAAAATCATGGAACTAATGGTTGAAATCAATAAAATACTGATCAAACCTCCCATCAGCTTTCCCCAGTTTTGTCCCCAGATGTGTTGCGCCGCAATCAACCCGACCTCTTTTTTGCCTCGCATTAAATCAATTGGCGTACTGCTTAAAAAAACCCAGTTAAGCGCCCCATATAAGACCATTACCACGAGTGTTCCCATCAGTATGGAACGACTTAAATTACGCTGCGGATTTTCTATACTTCCTGCAATGTAAGCCGCTGCATTCCAACCACTATAGGCAAAAGACACCCATACCAAACTGACCGAAAAACTGGCTTTGAACCAAAAACCATCAAAAATTTCCGCAATCGCCGCAGTATTTGGCGTAAAATCAATGGAGGTTACATTTCCTATCATCACGCCCGAAACAATAAAAAATCCCATTAACAGGACCTTTGCCAGTGTAGATACTCGCTGAAATAACAGCCCTATAGCCAAACTCTTTGCATGCAACACACTGATGCCTAAAATCACGCCGATACCTACGCCAATTCCATTTAGCCCAGCAAGCACACCTTGTAAATAGGCGCCTAAAGCCAAAGCAGCGCCGGCAACGGGCGCCGCAAAACCTACCGTTGTACTTACGAAACCTGCCATATATCCCAAAGCCGGATGAAACGTTTCCGATAAAAAATGAAATTCTCCCCCGTCTTTGGAAAGCCGTCCCGCTATTTCAGCATAGCAAAAAGCACCCGTTAAGGCAATTAAACCACCCGCAAACCATATCATCAAAAGCGCAAATCCCGTGTTTGTGTCAAATAATTGATACCCCAAACTCGTAAAAACACCCGTTCCCACCATGTTCGCAACCACCATACTTGTGGCCGACCAAAGGTCGATATTGCGCGTTCCGCTCATAGCCAACGAAACAACGCAATTTTTGCCAAATTATGCTTGGATATAAAAATAATTGAGACCTTTTTTTTCAATGCCTATTTTTGTTGCATGAATACCCCCCATCACGACATCCTCAGCATCGATATTCACACCCATATCATCCCAGAAAATCTTCCCCAATGGAAAAAAAAGTTTGGATACGGAGAATTTGTATCGCTCGAACATCACAAGCCCTGCTGTGCGCGGATGATGATGGATGGAGAGTTTTTCAGAGAAATTGAGAACAACTGCTGGGACCCCGAGCAGCGAATGAAAGAATGCAATCATGCACACGTCGACGTGCAAGTGCTTAGCACCATACCGGTAATGTTCAGTTATTGGGCCGATGCCAAACACACCTTGGAAATTTCGAAATTCTTAAACGATCATATCGCCGAAATTTGCGTACGTTACCCCAAACGTTTTGTAGGACTTGGTACCTTGCCCATGCAACATACCGATTTGGCTATCCAAGAGCTCAAACGCTGCAAAGAAATCGGACTAAAAGGCATTCAAATTGGCTCCCATATTAACGAATGGAATCTCAACGAACCCGCGTTATTCCCCATTTTTGAAGCCATGCAAGACCTCGACATGGCCCTATTTGTGCATCCTTGGTGGTACAGCGCCAAGAAAAAAATGCCCAAATATTGGCTGCCTTGGCTCGTAGGCATGCCCGCCGAAACGTCTTTGGCTATTACCAGTATGATTTTCGGGGGAATCTTTGAACGCCTTCCCCAACTTCGAGTAGCCTTTGCACACGGCGGTGGTGCATTTCCCGCTACCATAGGTCGTATTGAACATGGGTGGCGCGTGCGACCCGACTTAGTGGCCGTTGATAACCAAAAAAATCCCCGCGAATATTTAGGTCAGTTTTGGCTCGATAGCCTGGTGCACGACCCAAAAATGCTGCGCTTTATCACCGATTTAGTTGGGCTTGATAAGGTTTGCCTCGGGTCCGATTATCCCTTCCCACTTGGTGAAGATATCCCTGGTGAACTCATCAAAAATTCGGGTTTTTCCCAAGCCGAACAAGCCATCCTACTCGGCGATTCGGCATTAAAATGGCTCGACCTACCCAAAACCCTATTTGTATGATTTAGTCACAACCCCAATTTTAACAACTAAGTTATACTGAAAGTCGCTATTTTTGTTACATGCGCATTGGTCCTATTTTATTTACCCTACTCTTTGGTTTTTTAGGAAACATAAACACCTCGTTCGCTCAAACGGAAGATGTTGCAAAATCCGCAAAAAAAGAAGGTAAAATTAGCCGCACTAATTCCAAAAACTCAGAAGACGTAAAAAAGGCCAAATCTTCTAAGTCGCAAAAAGGCCCGAGCATAAAAATACCCCAACCATTTTATCCCGCGCCCACCAATCTTACACGCAACGCGGAACAGAACATGCATACCTCGATGGTCAACATGGGACAAATCATCGAAATGGATGTAGTAAGTACGACCCGCACCACACAGCAAATATTACCGGTGCGCGCCGATTCTCAACAATTAATCGTGAAACCCAAA
>JBIKIM010000282.1:0-2894 GCA_044361605.1 Bacteroidia bacterium
CAAATTCAAGGAACCCACCATAAACACCCGAGAAGGATATCGGGTAGAGCGCACGATTTCCATTACCCGATAATTCATACTGGGTAATTCGGATTTGAAATAAATGTTTTTTACAAAACCACCTACGCTATCAAAAAGTGTTAAAAAGGGTTGAAAACGGGATGATGCAGATGGAGAACCTGCAGGTAAATTTTCTTGATATTCACCGGCTACCAACATCGAATTCCCCCAAGAAATAATGTCTTTAAAATAATTAAAGTTGGTAATAAAGGGCAGTGTTTGCCCAACTGGTTCGACAAAGGACTTGGCACCCAATACATTTCCAAAACGATTTATGCGCACACAGACCGGCGTATGAATTCCGTTATAAACTCCCCCTACGATCCAAATTTCACCGTTACTTTTAACTTCCACATTGTTAAAACTGGCAGAGCCGGAAAATCCGGGAATTTGTTCTAATTTACGGCCCCAACGATAGGTGCCATCTGGGCCAATATTGGCAATCCATGGATAATATCCTGTACCCGCAACTGGATTCAACACATTGGCAATGATGAGTACGCCTTGATCGTCGGTAGAAAACAATCTAGGCGGAGATACTTGGGCCATATCGACATCGAATTGACGATGCCATTCTAATTTACCGGTATCATTAAATCGAGTGAGCAGCAGATGTTTGGGACGAACAGTATTATCGTAGGTAAATCCTACGGTCCAAACACCGCGTTGATTTTGAATCACGTCAGATACCGCGTGGGTTTGGAGGTTATTGGTATCAAGTGTAACAGTGCTTAATTTATAGACTTCGGGATACCCGCAATATTCTTGCGCTTTTACAGGCGACACCCCCACCAACGCCAGACCTACTAATACATTAAAACCGAAAAATGTATTTTTCAACCAAGCTGCATTCAGGCGAAAATGTTTCATCATAATAAATTTCTGCAAAGATAGTGCCACACTGCGTGCCATCATCGGAGCCTACTTAATTAACAATTAAATGTATCGAATAGTTCGATACGTTGAGCCAATAAAGCCCCCCCTGTATTCTTGAATTTGATTCTATTTGAAATTTACCTTTACCAATTTCTTTGGCATCGAAGGAAACCGCTCGTCCTAAAATATCGGTCATCCTAACATCTTTGATGTCCGTTCCTTGGGGAAGTTCTAATTGAAATATCCCGTTACTCGGGTTGGGCATTACCCGTAACGCCGTCGGTTTTACGTTCTCCTTGTTTTGTAAATCGTTAAACACGATACGGAAACGATTTTCTTGTTTAGAGTTCTCGTCGGTTACTGAAAAGGTATAGGTTGTCCCATTAATCACATCAATGGGCGTGGAGGTTTGCGTATACGTATCCAACAAAAAAGGAGTAAGACCCTCGTAATTTTGACCTTTGAACAACAAGGTATAGGTGCTATGGCGGTGTTTATTTAGACCCAAAACTAAGGTATCATCGAAGCTAGGAAGGAAACGCTTGTCAATACTGTACCACGTACCTTGCGCATCTTTAAATCCCAAATTCTCATCTAAATTAAAGGCTTTCGTGGCGTCATCGATAGTGTATTCTGAATCGTAGGCATCGGAGAATTTAACCACCGCCGCATCACACACCCTACTTCCCATTTCAAAAGAATCTTTTTGATACAATTGAATAACCAGCTCCGACTCCGTGCTTCCCTCTCTGAACGTTTGATTCCGAGTAACGTCGGCGATTCGAGTTAATGCCATGGTTACACTCGCAGATCCATTATTCCTTGTCTTAAAAAATGCCGATTGTCCCGGCATTAAATATTTTCCTGCCGCTGAGTTCGACGAGTTAGTTCCATTGGGCAAACTAACGGTAACATAGGCACCACGTGTATTTATGGTGGGATCCCAAATATACATAACGTCGGTTTTCATATTTACATTAAAAAACGACGAAGTCAATATCTCATTTATATCTATAGGTGCTTGAAACGGATTACCCACCAAAACATCTGTATTCGCCGTTGTGCCACTGGGTACCGAAGTGGTAATGTCGGACAAATTCAAGGCCCCAGAAGTGCGTAATACGGTATTGTTGGGTGTTGGCGCATTGGCTAACAAACTAACGGTACGATCACCGCGCACCATCAATCGATAAGGCGTACCGGCGCTAATTTTATCGTTGGTCGCGTTATTGGTTGACGTTACGGCAGTCCAATTTTGATTGGCATTACTAAACGTAAACATCGAGGCGTTGCTAGATCCAGTGGCATCGGTACCATTGGCACCCCCACCCGTAATATGCGTCCCAAAACCAGCGCTACTAGCCCCCCCTTCTTGCCAGTTGGCATAAATAGTTCCGGTGCTGTTAACCGGACTTGAAATCAACCTGAACGCTCTTTTTGCCGGGAAATAAGATTCTACGATTACATTTCCCAAAAAACTAAAACGGGCATCGTCGCTAATGATAGCCATGGCCGTTCCAGATGCGTTACTTTTGAATACCAAATTACCATTGGTATTGAAATCGCCGTATTGATGCGTTAATTTTTGGTACAAACACACTTTGTTACCGATAGAAACACTTCCAGAATGTCCTATGCTGATTTCTGACAATGCGTTGGTCGTAGCATCGGTGGTTTGATCCATATAAAACGTAAGATTTTGAGTAACCTTTCCAAATAGCAGTTTAGAAGTAGTGCTGCCGGTTAGGGTGCCTGTACCTGAATACTCTTGAAATATTTTCAACGTTTTGCCGTTTATATTGAGCTTTTTCCCGGAAGCAATACTTAAAGAACGAACACCGGTGTAGGCTTGTAATGCAGGCACATTCGATGAATTGGCGCCAATAACAATATCGGAATACGCAAGTGGCGCAATTTTCTCTGCCCAATTTGAAGCAGTAGTCCAAACGGAATTCGTC
>JBIKIM010000283.1:0-2893 GCA_044361605.1 Bacteroidia bacterium
ATGATCCGTAATGGTATTCGTTCTTATTGACCCTGTCCTAAGGAATACGCCTCTACCCCATCAAAGGAATATAAATTCTCGGTTTTGATGGTATCAATGTGGTGTTCTTCCGATTTAGCAAGCAAGGCAATAATGTCCGATTTTCGCATAGAAAATCCCTCTGTAGGCTTGAATCGACAACGCCAATGATCGGTACAAAACGTTTCGGGGAATCCGTTTGGCCAAACTTTTAATCCGCGATTGGTGATCATAGAAAGAGAAATATGGTCGGTATCAAGCGGACTAAACATAGCGGCCAATTGGTTGGCGTCGGTTCCGTTCCAATGCACGAACAAATCAACCCCTTTCAACACTTTCGCTTTCTGGGGCTTTTTAATATATTCGGGTAGCACCAACACCGCATCTTTGCGATATTCAACGCCTTTCAACAATTTGGGCTGCATTCCTAAGCGGGCAATAACCGCTTGGGTAAATTCTTTCGTATTCACCAATTGCTTGCTGGTACCTTCCTTATAGATATCGCCGGTATGGATACCGTCTTCGATTGCCGCCAACCAGGCGTTTTGAATCTTTTCAGCCGTTTCGGTTAAGCCAATATGACTCAACATCATCACCGCCCCTTGAATCAATCCCGATGGATTGGCAATTCCCTGTCCTGCAATCATCGGCGCCGAGCCATGAATGGCTTCAAACATGGCGCAAACGGGACCGATATTGGCGGACCCACCCATGCCTACGGAACCCGTAATTTGAGCAGCAATATCGGAAATAATATCACCGTACAAATTTTGCATTACAATTACATCGAAATACTCAGGGGTATCGGCCACCTTGGCCGCACCGATATCTACGATCCAATGTTCGGTTTGAATTTCGGGATATTCAAGCGCTATTTCATTGTACACTTCATGAAACAATCCATCGGTTTGCTTCATGATGTTGTCTTTTGAAAAACACGTTACCTTTTTACGCCCGTAAATTTTGGCATATTCAAACGCATAACGAATGATTTTCTCACAACCCGGACGTGAAATCAATTTCAAGCATTGAACCACTTCATCCGTTTGTTGGTGTTCTATACCGGCGTAAAGATCTTCCTCATTTTCTCGGATAATTACGATATCCATTTGCGGGTGCTTGGTTTGCACATAGGGGTGCAAACTGATACAAGGACGAACGTTGGCATAAAGTCCCAAAGACTTACGCATACTCACGTTCAGACTCTTATAACCACCTCCTTGAGGGGTGGTTATGGGCGCTTTGAGCAATACTTTATTCTCTCGAATCGTATCCCATGCTTCGGTGGTAATTCCAGAAGAATTGCCGGAGAGGTATACCTTTTCGCCTACTTCAATTTCATCGATTTCAATGTCAGCCTGTGCTGCCTTTAGAATCTCAAGGGTGGCTTCCATGATTTCAGGACCTATGCCATCTCCCTTTGCTACGGTAATTCGCGTTTTCGTCATCCGTTATTAATTCAAAGGCAAAGTTAAGACTTCCCCCATAAGAGCCAAGGAAACAACCACCTAAATGCGCCAAACACCGTAAATGTCGCGTCATTTTCCTGCAAAAAACACCAAATACTGACAATCCGATGTTATTTTGTTGCACCAAATGCAAAAACGGTCGAAAGCATAATTTACAAAAAATGCAACAAAACAGCTTTTACTTGACCTTCTTATTTACGCTTTTGAGTTTTTTCGGGGGAAGTTTACCGAACGCCTTTGGCCAAATTGACACCCAAGAACGTTTGAACGATGTGGTCATAACCGGTACTCTGAAAAGTGTTCGATTGGCCGAAAGCCCGGTGCACGTAGACATCTATCAAAAACGCTTTTTTACCCAAAATCCGAGTCCCAATTTATTCGATGCCCTGCAACTAGCCAGCGGGGTGCGGCCACAAGTAAACTGCAATATTTGCGCCACCGGCGATATCCATATAAATGGAATGGAGGGTCCTTATACCATGGTACTTATAGACGGCATGCCCATCGTGAGCTCTTTGGCTTCGGTTTACGGCTTAATGGGCATTCCAACCTCTATCATAGAGCGAATAGAAGTAGTAAAAGGACCGGCCTCAACGTTGTACGGAAGCGAAGCCATGGGGGGATTGATAAACGTGATACTAAAGAAAACGCAAAAGGAACTCGGACAAGTCGAAGTGTGGGGCAATACTTGGGGCGAAGCCAATTTAGATGCCAGTTTTTTGACCAACCGCTCCAAAAACTGGCGCTTACTAACCGGTATTAATGCCTTTTGGAACGATTCCAAACGCGATAATAATCAAGATGGATTTACCGACGTAGCCATCCAAAAAAGAGCTTCCTTATTTCAACAGTTACAAATTATAAGACCTGCGGGTAAACGATTTGATATGGCTTGGCGGGGATTTGTTGAAGACCGTTGGGGCGGTCAGACCAATTGGACGCCTGAATTTCGAGGGGGTGATTCTATCTACGGCGAAAGCATCCAAACCCAGCGCTTAGAATTTTTGAGCACCTACGATTTGTCTAGCCGCACTCCCCTAACCCTCCAAAATTCTGCCGTTATGCACCAACAGCAAAGCGCTTATGGCAACACCGTTTTTAATGCGAACGAAACCCGTTTTTTTAGTCAATTGCTATGGCAACCCAAATGGAAGCAGCACGACATGCTCTATGGTGCTACGTTTCGATATACCCATTACGACGACAATACGGTGGCTACGGAACGCATTGATGCCGACTCCAACAGCTTGCCCAATCCACAAATCACTCCGCTCCCGGGTTTGTTTGCACAAGACGAATACCGATGGGGGCAGCATACGCTCTTGCTAGGAATCCGGGGCGATTTTCATCAAGAGCACGGTTTAATTCGCAGCATCCGAGCGGCTTGGAAATGGAATCTAGGTCAT
>JBIKIM010000284.1:0-2880 GCA_044361605.1 Bacteroidia bacterium
GTATTCCAAAGGAATTGTATTGCATCTGATCGTCCAGGAAGGCGAAGCCGCTGCCGTCGATGGCCCCATCGCCGTTGTCGGTAAAGCTGGCGAAGATTTCCAATCTTTATTAAACAATTCCGCGGCACCCGCTCCCGCAGCAGCAGCACCCGTCGCTGAAAGCCCCCAATCGGTTGTAGTCGAAAACACAGCACCGACTGTGGCCGCCGCCCCACAAGTAAGTACCACCGACGGTCGTCTGAAAGCCAGTCCCCTCGCCCGTAAAATTGCCGAGGAAAAAGGCATCGACCTTTCCCACGTTCAAGGAACCGGCGAAAATGGCCGTATCGTTAAACGCGATATCAATGAAGCCAAGCCCGCAACGGCTGTTGCCAGCACCGCAACCACCACAGCGGTATACGGACAAGAAAGTTTTACAGAAGTCAACGTATCGCAAATGCGTAAAACCATTGCAGCGCGTTTGGCAGAATCTAAATTCAGCGCCCCCCATTTCTATTTAACCATAGAAATCAATATGGATAAAGCCAGCGAAGCCCGCACACAAATGAATGCCATCAGCGATGTGAAAATATCTATGAACGACATCGTTGTGAAAGCATGCGCCGCCTCACTTCGCAAACACCCCAATATCAATTCAAGCTGGTTGGGAACCAAAATCCGAACCAACCACCACATCCATATCGGTGTAGCCATGGCCGTTGAAGAAGGGCTACTGGTACCCGTGGTGCGATTTGCAGACCAAAAATCAATGGCTCAAATCAGCAAAGAAGTAAAAGAATACGGAGCAAAAGCCAAAGAAAAGAAATTACAACCCCAAGATTGGGCCGGTAATACCTTTACCATTTCCAACTTAGGAATGTATGGCATCGACGAATTCACCGCCATCATTAATCCCCCTGATGCCTGTATTTTAGCTGTAGGTACCGTAAAAGATACCGTTGGCGTTGTTAACGGAGAAATCAAACCCGTTAAAACCATGAAAGTTACCCTGAGCTGCGACCACCGTGTGGTCGATGGCACCATGGGCGCTTCCTTCTTACAAACCCTGAAAAAGTTCCTCGAAGAACCGGTGACCTTGTTAGTATAACACCAAGGCCACCCAACGGTGGCCTTTTTTTTTAGCTATGTCGAAAATAAAATTTAACCACGTTCAGGACTTAAGCGATGCCCGTTTTGCGGCCTCCGCTATGGCCGAATGGATCGGTTTTTCCATTGTAGGTCCCCATGCTATGAACGCCGATGCCATTCAAGAAATCATTTCTTGGTGCAGCGGACCCAAGCTCATTTTAGAGGTGGGCGATGCTTCCATAGATAAAATTAATTCCTTCCTTGATGTGTTACCCGTTAACGGAATCGAATGCAGCGCCGATCGAATTACCGAATTAAACAACGCCCTACCCGATGTGGCCGAATGGATTGTTTTGGGAGATGGACCTAGTTCACACCCTACCCACAGCACGCAATGGCATCCGAAAAACCACATTACCGAAATCAACCTCAGTGCCGCCAATGTTGCCAGAATCTTAGGAAATAAACCCTATGGTTTTAGCCTCAATTGCGAAAAAGAGACCGAAATCGGGAAAAAAGACTTAAGCCTTTGGCACGATTTTTTTGAAGCCCTAGACCTGTATTAATCATGAAATACACCTTATATATAGCCCTTTTTTTCGCGCTCATTAGCGCTGCGTGCTCCAACGAAACTTCCAAGCCTTTCACCGAAGTAGAAACTATTGCACAAGATTCTATCGACGAAGCCAACCAAAACGACGCTTTTAACGAGCTCTTAGAGGACAGCACGTCCAACGACACCACAACACTATGAAAATAGCCGTGATTGGCGCCACCGGATTGGTAGGTACAAAAATGCTCCAAGTCCTCGCAGAACGACAATTCCCTGTCTCTGAATTAATTCCAGTGGCCTCTGCCAATAGCGTGGGCAAAGAAATTTCCTTTCGGGGGAAATCGTACACGGTTCAATCCCTATCGAACGCCGTTTTAGCCAAGCCCGATATTGCCTTGTTCTCCGCAGGAGGTAGCATTTCAAAAGAATGGGCCCCCAAGTTTGCCGAAAACGGCACTTACGTCATCGATAATTCAAGTGCCTGGCGCATGGATCCGCTCGTTCCCTTAATCGTACCCGAAGTCAATTCCGAACACCTCGAGCCACATCATTTTATAATTTCAAACCCCAACTGCTCTACCATACAAATGGTAATGGCCCTTAAGCCCTTACACGATTTGTACCAACTCAACCGCGTTGTCGTAAGCACCTACCAATCTGTTACCGGAACCGGTCAAGCAGCCGTAACCCAACTCTTAGACGAACGCGAAGGACGCGAAACTTCCCCCGTATATCCCCATAAAATAGATTTCAATGTATTGCCTCACATCGATGTTTTTTTAGAAAGCGGTTATACCAAAGAGGAGGAAAAAATGATGCAGGAAACTAAAAAAATATTAGGACTTCCCCAATTGAAAATAACCGCCACGACCGTAAGGGTACCTACTATAGGTGGACATAGCGAAAGCATCAATGTTAGCTTTCACAAAGAACCCAATTTAACGGCAGTTAGACAGGCCTTGAGTAACTTTTCCGGTGTTGTAGTTCAAGACATCCCCGAAGAAAATATTTACCCTATGCCTATTTTAGCTCACGATAAAGATGCTGTTTTTGTAGGGCGATTGCGGTTGGATTTATCCATCGAAAACGGCCTCAATATGTGGGTGGTAGCCGATAATTTACGCAAAGGCGCCGCAACCAATGCGGTACAAATTGCAGAAAAATTAATAGAAATTGGCTGGGTCGCCTAACTTTTTTCGTTTTAAATTGTTTCCTCTTTTTGGAAAACGAGAAATTAAGTACCGACCCCGTCGATTCAG
>JBIKIM010000286.1:0-2877 GCA_044361605.1 Bacteroidia bacterium
AATACTATCCACCGTGAAGCTCGCTTTGGCGGTGCATGGAGAACAATCTACTTTAACGCTGGTACAAATCGTGGTATCGCAGGATTTGCACAAATCCGTATATTTTATACAAACGGTATACGTTCCTGTGTTCTTAAAGGTATGGGTTGCAGTTCTGCTATTATAGGTGGTGGTTGCGCCATTGTTTCCAACTACTATTGCGTATTTGAAACAATTGGTGGTCGTGCCCATGTTTTTTCCTTCAAAAGTATACACGTTACATTTGTTTGTATAGGTCAAATTTGCACCCGCAGCCGACCAATTGCATTTTGTGGTGGTGGTGGGTACGGTTATTTCAACTTTTTTACAAATGCGGGTATAGCATTTTTTGGTTGGATTGTAAATTTTCAAACACACCTCATAAACGCCAGACTTTTTGTAAACGTGAGAAGCATTGCGACCGGTTGAACTTGTTCCGTCGCCCCATGTCCAGAAAAAGCTAGCTTTTGTTCCGCCATTAGAAGTGGCGTAGAAGTTATAGGTACTGTCGTTTAGTTTTTTCGAGCTGTAGGAACCAATTAAGTTACATGGGCTTTCAACCACAACGGTTTTGCATATTTTAATTTTGCATTTGCCTGTTTTATCTGTGATGGTCACACAAGCGGTATAGGATCCGGGTTTTGAATATTCGTGGTAAGGGTCAATGCCTTTGCCGGTTTTACCATCGCCAAAATTCCACTCATAAGAGTATCCGGAATTACTACTTGCTTTGAATCGAACCTTTCCTCCGGTATTAGTGAAGCCTAATTCCCCTTTTAAATTACATGGGTTTCCGCAGCTAATTTTTATTTCTTTGCAGAAAGTTGCGGTACATACTTTGCCCGTAGTTGAATCTTTCCAAGAGGCGGTAACACAAACCTTGTAAACACCTTCTGACATATAGGTATGTTTTGGGTCCGTTCCTTTGCCTTCGGTTTTGTCGCCAAAATTCCAGCTATACGTTGTTCCTTTTTGATTGGATGAAGCTACGAAAGAGGCTTTTTTACAATCGTTTTTGAATGAGAATTCTGTGGTCAACTTGCAATCACACGATACCACAGTAACCGAAATGCAAACGGTAGTATCAAACTTCTTGCATGTGTTAATCAGTTTCGCGCAAACCATGTAAGTTCCCGCAGTTGAAAACGTATACGTAAATTTGTTTCCATTGCCAGTCGCGTTTGTGCCGTTTTTTACGGTCCATTTCACGGTTGCGCAGGAATCAGAAACCAATGTTCCTTCAGTAACAAACACTGCGGTTAGGCAGTTGGTAGTTGCACCCACTTTCATGCGTGCAGCAGTCTGAGCTTGGGCAGAATTCCCAAGGAGAAATACCAAAGTAAAGATTAAGAATTGTATTGTTTTTTTCATGAGTGGATTCTCTTACACGAAGTTAGACGTTTTTTGTTTAAGAATCGTTGTGTTGTGGTTCGTTCTTTGTTGGAATTAAAGCAATTATGACATTACAATTCATTAGAGCTGAAATTTGTGGTCAAAGACTTTAACCCTGGGTAAGTCTGATTGCCATTTTTTTGGCGGAAATAATCGCTCCTTCCATGTATCCGGCGTATGCAGTAGCGGTTTCCGTGCCAGCAAAATGCAATTTCCCATTCATGTAACCTTGCTGCAATAAATGGTGGCCATTGTTCTGATGTGGCCTTTGGATAAATGGCGTTTCCATAAAGATATTCTCACCCGTCCATACCTTGTCGGTATAGCTTATGGGGTTTAAAATATTTTCCCCTAATAATAGCGACAATTGCTGCAAAACCATTTGTTTTCTGTCCTCCATTGTGTAACGAGAGGCTTCTCTATTAAGAAATCCCGTGAAGCCAAAATGGGTTTCTTCAAAATTGGTATGGTCGTACATTTCGGATACGATTCCATCATGACTGTATAGCATTCCCGAATATCCTTGGGCTCGCCAAAAGGGGGTGTCGTATTCAAGTACGAATTTTATTGATCCCGACATCCAGGTCTGCACGGTCGGTAAAATCTTCATTAGGTCTGAAGGCAAATTCGGAGAAAACTGAATTTGCGTACCTACCAATTGAGGGGGAACGCATAGAATAACTAGGTCTGCAACTATTGGAACACCCTCCAATGTTTGCAGTGTTATTTCTTCTCCCGTATCGGCGATAGACGAAATTCTGGTATTCAACAATATGTCTACGTTGGGGATATTTACATGAAGTTTTTCAATTAAGCGCTCGGTTCCTCCCACAATGCGGTAGGATGGAATTTCAGACTCGGGCACGTAAAACGATTGGACAGGTTCATTGGCGTCCGTTTGAAATAAGGATTTCCCCAATGAAAATTGCGGATATTTTTCCAATCCCAATTCTCCCAATAATTGCAATAAATTTTGATGTGCGTCGGAAAACCAAGTCGCGCCTAACTCTAACGGCGTCTCTAATTTCCCCAAAGTCGTTTGTATCCTTCCTCCAAGTCTTGGTGAAGCCTCTATAATTTGGATTTCTAAATTTTCTTTGGGAAGAAAAAAAGCCAATGCCATACTGGTTAAGCCTCCGCCGACCAGCACAATTCGTTTTGACTTCATAAATGTGCTTATTGAACCCGACAAATTTAATCAATAAAACACGCACGAAATGTAAATCTGCGCGTTCACAATCCTAAGCGAAGCGCCTGCACTCATATAAATGACAACGATGGTGCGCCTTATAACGAACAAAGGTATAACCTGGTTAGATTATACCTTTGTTTATGAGCCCACTAAAATTCGGACTCAAAATGTGCAATTTTTATTTTCGTATTTCGAATTTTGAAATATCTATTCCTTTTGAGGAAGTTGATTTTAAGATATAAATTCCATCGGGTATTTCATTTAAGGCAAGCGTA
>JBIKIM010000012.1:0-10169 GCA_044361605.1 Bacteroidia bacterium
TATTTCGCATTTTTCATCGTGCGGAATTTCTAAAGAGCCATCACTAACCTCGACATAGGTAATCCCTGTTTTTTCCAATAAACGCCGATAATCGTCGAGCTGATCACGCACTAAATAGGCCTCAAACAAAGTACCGCCAAAATAAACGGGAATACCTGCCTCGCGGTATAGTTTGAGTTTAACATCCAATTTAGGCGTAAGTATTCCGGTGCCAAAACCCAACTTCACAATATCTGTGTAATTGGAGGCCACTTCCAAAAAATCTTCTACCTCTCGTATTGAGAGTCCTTTATCCATAACCATACACAAACCCCCATTTCGGGGCTTTTGTGAACGTTCGGGCATGTTTTTCAATCCAAAATACAAATCGCTCATTTTCTATTTTCCTTGCGTGTATTTCCCTATAAGCGTTAATATCTTAAGCGAATTCTTCAATTCTGGAGCGAACGTAAACATCCCCGTGTATTCAGTGACATCAAACTCCAAGGCCTTTTCTAGAACCATTAGAGCCATATCTTTATTTCCTGTCAAGTAGAATAACGCCGCCAATCGATAGAGCAATTGAATACTTTGCGGATTGTTTTCCAAACCGGTTTCTGTAATATCCAGTGCATCTCCGGCCTCGCCATTCTCGTAAAGTGCCACCCCCCAATCCAACCATAACTCGGGCTCAAAAGGGAACGTTTCGCTAAGTTCTTCGTATAAACGCTTCCATTTTTCGGTTTGATTGGTGCCAAAATAAGCACTGGCCAATACCACTCCATAATCGACTTCCGAAGGATCCAATTGATAGGCTTTTTCCAAATAAGGCATGGCCACTTGATACTGTTCTTCGTGGTGATACGTCAACCCCAAGCTATACCAACATTCCGCATCTTGCGGAAACCGCTTTAAAATTCCTTTATAAATTTCCCGCGATTTCGACGAAAGCCCTACCTCATGCAAACTCCACGCATACAAACCGTCAATATCTTCCATCGATTTCTCGGGGAACTTTTTTATCAATTGTTCATAATCCGATACGACATTCTCATAATCTTCGTTCTCATAACGCGCTTCCACCAGTCCAATCCATGCATCCATGAACGTATCGTTAATCGTAACGGCATAATCAAATGCCTTAATCGCTTCGTCAAACTCATCCACACCATGATAGGCCAAACCCAATAAATACCAAGCTTCCGCCATGTATGGATCTTTGTCTATTTGCGCCTCTACCGCTGGGATCAACATTTTGATAATATGTGTTTCCTCTGTGCGGTTGATGTATTTTTCTAAAATAGGTATGATTTCGGCATCGTATACCAACGCCTTTTTGGCGATTGGTGCGGCTAAATCGTATTGTTCAAAATGCAATACCATATCCAAAAAATCTTCATATAAGGACTCGTCATCGCCGGCCATATCCAAAGCCTGATGAATAAAGTCAAAGGCCAATTTACGTGCCCCTTCATGACCATGAACAATACCACGAATCAATACCAAAGTGGGATCCATAGGATTATACCCCAACGCCTGATCTACATATTTGTGGGCCTTTTTATATTTATGCTCGTGCACAAGCCACTCTACCATATGCAGGGTAAAAACGGGTATGTAGGGGAAAGTTTGAATCCCCAATTCAATAACCATTTTAGCATATTGATCTAACTGAAACGGATTCCTCTGTTCACTAGGATTGGTATAATACCGAAATAACTCTATCAGCTCTCGAGCCGTGAATTGTTCGCGCTTTTTTGATTCGAAATCATTCGCTAAGGAATCCACATCTCCTTGGAAGCCATCAAACGACTCGTCAAAGTCGTCATCGTCGTAGTCTGAGGGGAAAAACCGCATAGGCCAAATTTACAAATCCAATGTATCGATAAAAAACAAAGTGGTGTAACTTTTCCAAAAGTTAACCACAAAAACACACTATTTCAATCGATTTACAAACTGCATGATGCCCTCTTTATCCATATACCCCAAAGCACGATCTACAACTTGTCCGCCTTTGAAAAATATCAATGTAGGGTAACCCTCTAAGTTGTAACGCTGGGAAATCTCCATATAGGCCTCAGCATCAACCTGCAACACATTAATATCGGAATTTTCCGCTTTTACTTCCTTGATGAAAGGTTCCATGCGCTTACACGGACCGCACCAAGTGGTATAAAAATCAACCACCGTTAACTTGTTTTCCGCAATACTTGCATCAAAAAACTGGGCCATCGATTGTACAGGTTCTGTTTCGCTGCTCATGGCTTCTCTATTTGCGGTTTCCGTAATTGCGGTTTCCGTAGCGAACTCTTCAGATTCTGTTGTATTTCCCGTGCAAGAACCTAAAACCATAGTGGTTCCAAGTACGATCCACATAAAAGTAGACCTAAGGTTTAAAAAACTGCCTTTCATATTGCAAATCTACTTAATCCAAAATTAAATACCTTTGTTGTGTGTCGGACAAAATCATCCAATTATCGGTAGTTGTGCCACTCTTTAACGAGGAAGACAATGTAAATGCGCTTTTCAATCGCATTCACCATGTTTTGGGGGAAATGAAACTCACAACGGAACTCATTTTTGTAAACGATGGAAGCAAAGACAAAACGCTTGCCCATGTCTTTATGATTGCCCGCGAACACCCTTATGTGAAATACATAGACTTTTCACGGAATTTTGGACATCAACTGGCTATTTTCGCAGGAATTGAACGCGCCAACGGACAATATATCGTAGTAATGGATGGCGACGGACAAGATCCCCCTGAATGCATTCCCGAATTATATGAAAAGGCACTCACCGGTTATGAAGTAGTTTATGCCAAACGCCGCAAACGCAAAGGCGAAAACTTCATGAAAAAGTTAACCGCCAAAGTATTTTATCGCGTACTGGCCAATATAACACAAATTGAAATCCCCGTAGATACGGGCGACTTTAGAATCATTCACCGGAAAATCCGTGACATTCTGGTTACCATGCCCGAACAACACAAATACATACGCGGACAAATTGCGTGGATCGGATTCAATCAAACATCCATCGAATACGACCGCGACGAACGCATGCATGGAGAAACCAAATTCACCTACAAAAAAATGATGCGTTTTGCCCTCGACGGGATCAGCAGCTTCTCCACATGGCCCCTAAAAGTGGCCACCATTACTGGTTTCGTAGTGTCAGGCGCCTCCTTTTTACTAATTATGTATTCCCTTTATCAAAAGTTTTTTGGTTATACAGAACGCGGTTGGACCTCTATGCAAATCAGTATTTTATTTCTCGGGGGAATCCAACTTATCGGCATTGGCATATTAGGAGAATACCTCGGGCGCGTGAGCGACAACGTAAAAAACAGACCCCACTATATCATCCGAAACACCAATTTAGATGAATAAAAAAAGAGAAAATCTCATTTTCTTTACCCTCGCTTTGGGACTTTTCGCCTACTTTGGTCTGAATCAATACTTCGAATACGGACCTTTCGGAATGCACCAAGGCGCCCAAGCCGACCGGGCGGGTATTGCTTTGAATTACGCACACGAATCAATGAATTTTTTCGAACCGCGCGTTATGGAAAATCGCAGCATGCACGGAATTACCGGAATGGAATTTCCCATTATCCCCTATTTCGCGGCCCTATGCTACCAAATTTTTGATTACAATCCGTTTTTCTACCGACTTATCGAAGCGCTGTTGTTTTTGGCCGGTCAATATGCCGCATGGAAAATAGCGGGATTCTTCATTTCAAAACTCACCCATCGGTTACTCTTTCATATCCTTTGGGTTTCATCACCCATCTTGATTTTTTACAGTAATAATTTCCTTCCTGAAGTACCCGCTTTATCGCTTTCTCTATTGGCTTGGTATCAATTTTTCCGATATTATTACGGTATCGAACCGCGAAAATCTTTGATCGGATTTACCCTGTTTAGCAGCTTAGCAGCATTAATCAAAATAACCTATTTGATACCCATTTTCGCGCTTTTTTTGCTCATTTTAATGCAAAAACGACTCAAAATAGCCGAATTTCCCCAAAAAACACGATTTATCGTTCATTTGCTTATTCCTGTTTTAGTGGTCCCCATATGGTATGGATACGCCCGTTTTTTGACCGATATTTCCTATAACCTGCATTTCTTGCAGCAAATAAATCCCCCAGAAAGCTTCGCCGAACTGATAGAAAATTCTCGCTACGCATTAAACACCTGGATCGATGGCATTTACCCTCGGGAATTCATCATTTTGCTATTATTAGTTTGGGTATACACCCTCCAACGACAATTCCGAAATTTAGATTTATTGGGATGGATTTCTATTGGGTTGTTTTTAGGATTTCTGTCTATTTTTATATTGTTCAACCGACAATTCCGTTACCACGATTATTACTTTGTATCCGCCATCCCATTTTTGTTTTTTATGATGCTTTACATCTATAAACAACATTTGGAACAGCGCATGATTTTTAGCGGCGTTGTGGGCATTATAACCCTTGTTGGTTTATTCGTTTCTCCCATTGTGCATGCCCGACACACCAAAAAACAAGTGAATGCCACGTATACCCAAAACGATTATTATTGCCAAAACGTAGTACCCAATATCAAAGATATGGAGGCTACACGAGCATTTATCAACCGTGAAATGGGAAGCGGTGAATTGATTGTAGCTTTCGATCCAAGTCCCAATACCCTTTTATACTATTTGGAACGTCAAGGAATTCGATTGGCCCCTGATTTTGAGGAAATTTTAAGCGTGGGAATTATCCAAAGTAAGCTCGACGAGAAAAGCCTAGCCCAACCGTATATCATTATAAATCAATATTTCGAAATTCCACAAGACCATTACATCCATACATTAATCGAAAAAAAGCCCGTATTCCAAACTGGCGAAATATGGATTTTTAAACTCAAAAAGGAACGGTTTAATTTCAACAACTAAATATTCGACCAACCTTTCGGGTCGACAATAAACCAAAACCTTGCCTCGGGGCTAAAACTTCTTACAATGAGACCCTTAATGGGAACCCAATTTTAACCCCCAAACGGGTAATACAACTCAATGCCTATACCACCGCCGTGAAATTCAGAAGGCACCAAAAACGATTCGATACCTCGCAAGTAAACGGACCACTGTAACGTTTCACCATTTATCCTGCCCGCATCAAACGTAAGCGAACTGTTGACATCGAAGGTATCGAATCCTCCTATAGACACCCCGTGATTCAGCCTAAGTCCCTTAAATGGAGTCCATTGAATTTCTCCAGAAAACCGGGGGGTAAAGCCTACCATGTGAATATATTTTACGCCAATTCGATATCCGGTTATTTTAGCACCGAATAGCGCATTGCTGTAATTTATACTCGCCATGAAAGGCGATAAAACGGTTCCTCGCTGCACACCTTCTTCAATATTCAAACGGGCTTCTACCGAATCGCGCTGCCGATCGAACCAATTACTGGCCTTGATATCCGTACCCGTAAGTCCTACCGATTGTATGTTCACATCATTTAAATTTAGTTCAGCACCCGGTTTTAGATTGCCTTGTTCCCAGTCATAGCCACGCGACTGACGTTGAATCCCATTTACCGACAATACCCCTAAATCGGATACTTGAATGCTTAAAACCCCGCCCCCTGCATAACGAAAGGCGCCAAAACCCATTTGGAACCCAACACCCGTGCCCCAGAAATCATAACCCGTTTGCTGGCTGAAAAAATTTCCCCCGAGAATAATAGAATCGGCGTTTTTATCGGTTTCTAGAAAAAGATTGTTCGTTTCTGCCCGTTGAAAATCCAATACCTGCGACAATTTCACTTGGGTCGAAAACGACCAATTACCGGCTTTAACGGGCAATTTAAAGTCAAAGTCGATATACCGTTGGCGCAACTGCATGAAACTATTGCTGCCCAATTCTTTACGCTGACCTATATACGGCGTATTTCCCCTAAAAACGATTCCAAAAGCATCTTTGGTAAAGGAAATACCGCCCAAACTCATCGTACCAACTGTGATTTGTTGCAATGCCAATTGGTCATTCGATTCGGTTAAACCCGGAATAGGATACACCGAAACCGACATATCCTGTAAATATCCCAATCGGTTATCCACAAGTAATTTAGACTCGTATTGCTTCATTTCATCGGGGCTGATATACCCACCCGTCAAGAACTTAGACGCCAGTGCCAAGGGCACCGTATTTGAACCCGAAACAGCCCAAAATGTAGCTACCGGGCGGAACGTCTTAAGGGTTGTTATTGACAGCGCTTGGTGGCGCATTGTTAGTTCAGAGCCCACCCTGCCACTGGTATCAGAGGCATGAGCAAAGGCACTTAAAAGTACAAATCCAAAGAAAAATCCAATTTTTTTAATCATTGCGCATCTCATATTCAAATTGCACTTTTGCCCGCATATCGAGCTTGCTATTATTATAAATCTTCTGCATTTGTCCGGTACCTTTTACCTTCATAACCAAGCCTATGTATTGCGTTTTCACTAAGGCACCCACCTTTTCTCGGGGTAATTTTATGCGCAACGGTGTTTCAGAAGGCTGGACCACCCGACCATTGGCATCAAAACTGCCTCGTTGAACACCTCCATTCGGATCCACGTCAAAATAGCCCAAAGAGTTAAAATCTTTATCCAACATTTGCAAGGCAATATCAAAGTCCAACGGGAAATAATTAATCATATCTAGGAAAATGGTGGCGCTCTTAACCCGCGACATATCGCCCAATTCATTAAAATTTACCGACTGCGTATCGCGCAAGGTCAATCCCCCAAAGGCAAAAGAAATGGGCACATCTAGGCGCATAATTACATCCAACTTCGAATTATCGAACACAAAATCTTGATAATTATTGATATTCCCACCTGGCGAAACCTCTGTTTCTAAATCGTATTCCAATATCTGGGGTAATACTTCTAAGAACGACTTGATATTGGAATTGGATGCGCCTAACGAAAAAGACGTTTCCGTATAAGCATCTCGCTTAAATTCGGGCTTACCCACTTGAATGTAGTTTTTCAAGGGATCGGCGTCTAATACTTCAGAACGCTGATTGAACCTATTAATCCCTTTCAAATGATGCAACTTCATGCGCCCTTGCGAACCGATACTGTTTCGGAAAACAAAATCCATTTTCACGTCTTTGAACGACATATCGCCATCTAAACCCTTGAACAATTCGAATCCCACCGTATCTAAGCCGGTTCTGTTTAGGGTATTCCCCAAATAACCAATGGCATATTCCGGCTTCATGCCTTCTAATCGATATTCCAAACGAATACTGTCACTCAATCCCACGGCAAGTTTCCGACCGCTACTATCCAATGTTACGCGTAAAATTTGGTGAAAGGTATTTACCGTATCGGTAACCGTAGGATTTTTACCCCTAAAATCGAGTATATATCCCGTCATATCATAAATCTGTTCGGTTGTGGCCACACCTACACCCGCAGGCCCCGGCAACGATAATTCTTGATAAAACGCCTTTCCATCTTTCGTGGTGCCAGGAAGCGAGAGCACCATGCTCATGTCTTCCTGTATGGTACTTATCACTTTTATGCGCAAACGACCGCTTCTAACTTTGAAATACTTGATTTCAGCTCCATTCATATCGAGGGTCAATCCTTCGTCTTGATCAATTACATCCTGAGTAGGAAATGCAGCAATGGCATAACTGGGTCGCAAGTTTCTTACCCCAAGCGTTACGGTCAAACCTTTGCTTGCATCAATTAAAACCGGCGTGCCACTGGCATCGGTTACCAAGCGCTTGATAGAACCCTTTAAATTCTTAGTAACCGTTTTACCTGCTAAATCAATGGTTTTGGAGGATACACCCCCATTGGGTTTAATCTGACGAAACGAATCCGAAGCCACTAAGGAATTATCAGTTGAATTTCGCAATTCAAAAACAATCAAACTGATATTAACTGGCAACTCGTTTAAAATACTAATATCTAAAAAACCCGTATCTAGGGTAGCCGTTTCAAAAAAGGCAGAGGCATCTATATCTGTTGGTTCCAAATCGGACTGATCCTGCGCAGGAACATTCGCCAATTGTCCATCAAGTAAACGGAATAATGGATTAATTTCTCCAAGCGTAACGGTATTTTTAATTTCTTGATCGTTCAAACGCAATTTTCGCAAATTGAACGAGGCATCTATGCCTGTATCTGTAACCTGCAAATCATTGATTCGATACGAGTACAAAATATTCTCATATTCCAAACGATATCCCGAATCAGAAACCCCGTATTTGAGGTATTTGGTATCTATGTCGTTTAATGAAAAGCTCGTATGAAAAAGAGGTACCGTTTGATCCACATCCCAAGAAACCGGATTTCGTTTACACGAAGTTCCCCAAATAACTAACAGGCAAAAAAGTCCTGCCGCAGCCCGGCGCATCACTGATTCAATCATATAAGTCCGAAAAATACAACATTTCAGACGTTAATTTGATAATAAAACGTAGTTTATGTCGTAAAAAACAGACTAAATACCCTTAAAAGAGAGAGCAATACCTTTCAGCTGTAAAATTTGGAACGAGGAAAACCTTATCTAAATACCCTTAAAGTAAATGGCAATTCCCTTAGAACCAAAAATTACCAAAGACCAAAACAAAACAGAAAGTGCCTGAATACGCAACACGCGATAGGGATTGCTATCTAAAGTATTAGCGAATAAACAACCTACCGGGATACTCAAAATCAAAGGCGTTAAAAACGCCACCAACCAAAGTCCACCGCGAGACCGAATCTTAACCAAAAAGCGATTTTTTTTGGAAAAAACGACCTTTTTCTTGTCCTTACCGACATATTTAGACCACAACCGCTGAAGGCCATTTCCCGCAAAAATCCAAACAAGACATCCACTTACCCCTCCAATTATACAGATAACAAGACCTTCTAAAGGTGGTAAAAAAGCCAATGCCATACCCGTTCCCACCAAAAATTTAGAGGAAGACCATACCATAATAGACCCACGCAGCAACCAACCCGACATGCATCAAAGGTAAATGCAGATGGTGTTCATTCGGCTGCAGTTCATCAAAAATTCCTCTCGGCTGTCGTTTTTTATACGCATTTTTGTAGTCATTTGCCATTTCGTAAGCTTCATAAACACATTTTATGGTGGTCCATAGGCCTACTTTGTGCCGTAATGAATATTACGCAAGCCCAAATACGTCCGTTCGGGGTCAGTGGCAGTTTATTTCCCACCGCGACGTCCAATTCCAATAATCCCAGCGATTCCGCCCAGCGCGACTCTAGTGAAAAACGTCCGTTAAAGCCGCGTCTTTATCCAAAATCCATTTCAGCATCCAATCATTGGTTCAAAACCGACACCCTGCGATTCAGCGATACCCAATTATTACTCAACCACCGCTATACTCAATTTCAGCGCAGCGCCCTTCCTATTGTTGACTTGGGAACCCCGGGGTCTCCGCAACTCATTCTCAATCACCAATCGTACAAAGGTGGATTTACCCTCGGATTACCCCTCGCCGATGCCTTTACCATAAATCCCAATCATTTCGATTTTCATAAAGTTGGTCAACCCTATACCCGATTCCAATATTCTCAAGGGGCCGGATCCCTAACAGGATTGGAGGCCTTGCACACCCAAAATTTCTCGCCCACTTGGAACGTAGCCTTACAATACCGATCCATCCTCAATCAAGATATGTATACGGGATCGACCCAAGATAATTTATTGCGTAATCTTGGATTAGGCAGTCATTTTATTTCCCAAAATGGCCGATACGAACAACAAATTATACTGTCTTGGAATAGAAACCGCCGACTCGAAAATGGCGGATTTGCCAACGACACCCTCTTTTACGGAACCACCGAAAACATATCCGAAACGCCTATTCTTAGAACTTTTGGGATTTACGTACCCCGACTCCCAAGCGCCGAATCGTTTCTCTCCAATACGGCACACCGCTTTCAACAACGTTATTTTTTAAGTAAGCAAAAACGCGCCTTTATTTGGCACGGTTTCGATTATCAAAACGACCGATTTACGTATACCGATAAAAGCCGCGACATACAATATTATGGCAGCGCTTATGGGTTCAATCCGAATAAAGTCGACGATAGCACTTCGCTGCGCTATGGTTTGCAACAACTCGGCTGGGGCTATACAGACACCCAAAAAATCGGTATTCTAAGTTTCGAAGCAGGCTACCGCTACCA
>JBIKIM010000287.1:0-2872 GCA_044361605.1 Bacteroidia bacterium
CAAAAAAAAGGGCAGTCCGTGATGAACGACAGCCCATATTGGTTAAACAGCCCTTTTGCGGGTTGCATATTTAATTATAACTACGAGACAAACAGGTAACTGTAATTATAGGAAACAAGTTGTAGTCTAACAATTCGATTCACGCAATACAAAGTGTATTGCAGCTATTTAGAATACAAAATTTAAAGCCCCTGTAAACATAATCCCTCGGGTATTGCGGTTTTCGTTATTGATAGGTAAAAAGTAAGACGCTCTTGTATCGATAAGCACATGTTTGCTCTTAAACAGTTCCAAGCCGATGTTCAATGAACTTACCAATGACGCTTTCTGGGGAAGGTCATCGTAACGATTTGGAATCAAAGCGCCAACGGTGTACCCAGAATATAGGTTGAGGTACTGCCTGCGACCTCTGCCGAAATGGCGGGTGTAAAAATCTTGACCAAATTGGATTAAAAAGAAATCATTTTTGGTAGATCCTAAAGTAGAATCCTGCAATTGGATCTCCGTATAAGGGGTGAGGGGCTTCAAAACGCCTAATTCAATATAACTTTTACCTCGGGTAAATAAATACTTCAAATTCATACCTGCATAGGCTTCGTGTGTGAGACCTAACCTTGGATTTTCGATTTGTAAATAAGAATACGAAACCCCTGGCATGTTAACCCAAGTAATATTTTGATTGTTTCCATTGGGTGTTGAAATCTCGTCTTTAATATACAGGTTCACCATCATTAGTTCTTTTACCTGATTCAACTCCTCAATTTCTCGTTCAAGTTCTTTTAACTTCTGTTGGCTCCGGCGAATGGTATTTTGGGATTGGATATTGGAGCTCAAAATTCGTTCGGAACTTCTAGAATCGCGCGTAGTGTCCAACGCATTTTGTTGCAGTGTGTATTGGGCATTTTCTATATTTTGGACTTCGTTTTCTATTTGGTTTTGGTAGGATTTGCGTTTTTCCTCGATGTTATTTTTATTCATCGACGATTCTGTGATGTAGCCGTAAGTGCGTAAAACGCTATCCAATAAATACGATTTCGTGGCTTCCGTATGAAACACATAATGCGTTTGGTACATATTGGAATTCTTTTCCAATAGCTTATATCCTTGAATCTGAATCCATTTATCAAATTCCAAACTGTGCTCAGTGTACTTCGCACTGTACACCGTTACGGATTTATTTGTGCCGTACTTTCCATTTTCGTAATATTGACCTTGGGTTGTTGTGGCAAATGCTAAAAAAAATAATAAAGCTAAGTCTCTGTTTTTCATTGCTTTGAGTTGTGTTAAGGAAATGTTAAGTACAAATGTTCGTTTTTTTTTGCAACCTTTCACTATTACGGCGTCTTAATATCGAAGTTTCTTGCAGAATCATGAGCCCCTCATAGTCGGATGCAAAAAGAACGATCGAAAATCGCAACAAGCCCTTTTCGAATTGTTCGCATCAAAAATGTATGGGCATTGTTTGCGGTATTCTAAGAATTCAGAAGATGCCAAAGACATTCTACAAGAAGGCTTCATAAAGGTCTTTGAAAAAATCCAATCGCTAAAGGAACATCAGCAACTTGAAAGTTGGATGACCCGTGTGTTTATCAATTTGGCCCTTACTTTCTGGCGCAAACAACACCGAGATCCCATATTTGTGGAAATCGATGAAGTGGATACGCCCGATGAAGGGACAGAGGAAATAGATTCATCGCTTCAAGATCACAGCCCGGAACGGGTATTGACTTGGATCAATGAACTGCCCGATAATCAACGAATGGTGTTAAATATGTATGCAATTGACGGTCTAAGCCACCAAGACATTGCAAACGCACTCAACACCACCGTTTCCAACACGAAGTCAATCCTAAGTCGCGCCCGAAAAGCCCTGCGAAGCAAGATTCAATCACAAGCCTAAAAACAACAAAAAAAATACCTCTTGGAAAAGAGCCATTCACATATCGACCAACAACTCAAAGGAATGTTTGAAACATTCCAACCCGAGCTCCCGTTTCAATTTGAACGGATAGCCGCCGGTTTGGATGCGAAAAAGAGCCGTCGGTCTGTAATATTATGGTCCTCCGTGGCCGCAGTTGTCTTCACCGCAGTATCAGGTATTGTTTTCCTAAAACCTGATACCGCCCAGGTGAATCCCGCAACTGCCTCTAAAATATTAGAATCAAGTAAAACCCCAATAACAAGTCCCGAACGCGCTTCCTCGAATACGTCTAATATACCAAACATTACAAATTCAACCCCAGGAATCACGGCAAGTAAGCCATCAACGTCTCAGGGTTTGAATGTCTCGCCTACGCTTTCTTCAAATCCGATTGCCAACCTCAGGACTAATTTAAGTTCAATAACCTCTGACGTTGCCATTCAATCTCCCCTTTTCTTTGGGGGAAATACCCCAGCCGCCCTTGAATCTCAAGAGCTAGTGAATTCGCCTTTTTCTTTGGAATTTTCCGGAAAAACGCTTCAACCCATGCCGACATTGTTCGGATATTTTTTACAGTTGCCGGTCCGTATCCCTTCGCCTCAATTGCCAAAACAGCCCTTGTCAAGCTGGGCTTTTGAGGTGGGTTACGATCAAAATCAGACAGCAATGGCGTATCAAATTTCCCCCGGACGTGAAACCTACGTACATAAAAATTACCTCGATCGCATGCGTAACGGAGAGATTGCCCTAGCGGCGCCTCAGTTACAAGCCTCCCTTCAATATCAAATAAATTCGAAATGGTCCGTTTCTGTGGGACTCGGTTTCGCGCAAAACCGCACAATGCAAAGTTTTGACTTCCGCGATAGCATACCGGTAAGTGTGGCCCAAGGTTTTGAGGCCGATGCGTTGGGTAATTATCCCATATTTGGTTACCTCGGACTCGGTCAGCGC
>JBIKIM010000289.1:0-2861 GCA_044361605.1 Bacteroidia bacterium
GGAATTTAAAATTGTGGACCGGCCCAAGTTCGATTGGCGCGGGATGCATTTGGATGTTTCCCGACACTTTTTCCCGGTTTCTTTTATTAAAAAGTATATCGATATTTTAAGTGGGTATAAAATAAACCGTTTCCATTGGCACCTTACCGACGATCAAGGCTGGCGCATTGAAATCAAGAAATATCCGCGATTAACGCAAATTGGAGGGATTCGGTCGGAAACCATGACCGCGAAGAATTTTGATCCGTACGTGGGCGATGGCCTTGTACATTCCGGTTTTTATACGCAAGAAGAAATTCGCGATGTAGTACAATACGCCCGGTTGAGAAATATCGAAATTATTCCTGAAATTGAAATGCCAGGCCATGCCAGGGCGGCCCTTGCCGCCTATCCTGAATTGAGTTGTACCGGTGAGAAATTACCCGTTCCTACCACTTGGGGCGTTTTTGAGGATGTGTATTGCAACCGCGAATCGACCTTCCGGTTTTTATTCGATGTGTTGGACGAAGTGATGGCCTTGTTTCCCTCAAAAGTGATACATATTGGGGGCGACGAAGTCCCCAAAACGAGATGGAATACCTGTAGTGAATGTCAGAAAATACGAACCGACCACCAATTAAAGGACGCCCATGAATTGCAATCGTACTTTATCAAACGCATCGATTCTTTTGTTTCTTCTCGTGGGAAATCCATTATTGGATGGGATGAAATCCTCGAGGGCGGTTTGGCTCAAAACGCAATGGTAATGAGTTGGCGCGGAACCGAAGGGGGTATCGCTGCGGCAAACATGGCGCACTTTGTGGTCATGACGCCCGGTTCGCATTGCTATTTCGATCATTATCAAGATACCAACGGCTTGGAACCCTTGGCCATAGGTGGATTTACCTCCTTGGAAAAGGTATATAATTACAAACCTATCCCCGAAGGGTTATCCCTAGATAAACAGCATTTTATTTTAGGCGCCCAAGCCAATATGTGGACCGAGTATATGGCTACCGAATCGCACGTGGAGTATATGTTATTGCCTCGAATTTGTGCGTTGAGCGAAGTGTTGTGGGGAACGGCAGGAGATTTTACGAATTTTGAGCAGCGATTACAGGCGCATTACGAAATTTTTGAACGGAATAATTGGAACTACCGAAAATGAAACGAAGAGAATTATTGCGATTATTAGGAGGAGCCAGTATATTTCCTTTGGGTGCGCTCGGAAGTCCTTTGGATTTCAACGCGAATAATAAAGGCCCCGTGGTATTGAGCACCTGGCACAATCAAGGTCAAATTGCCAATCCGATTGCTTGGGAAATCCTAAAGAATAAAGGCATGGCGGTTGATGCGGTTGAAGCGGCGGCTCGGTCCATGGAAAGCGATTGGGAAAATTGTTGTGTGGGCTTGGGTGCCAATCCAGACAGAGATGGTTTTGTTACGCTCGATGCGAGCATCATGAATCATTTAGGACAATGCGGAGCGGTGGCATTTCTGGAAGATATCAAACATCCAATCAGCGTGGCCCGTGCGGTTATGGAAAAAACCCCTCACGTATTATTGGCCGGCGAAGGGGCACGGCAGTTTGCCTTGCGTCAAGGGTTTCCCATAGAAGAGAAAAAATTATCCGAACATGCCGACAAATCCTATTCCGATTGGCTGCGCCGTTCGGAATATTCCCCCGAGATAAATATTGAACAAAATAAGCACAAAGTAACACCGGTTCCGGATACGTTGGAGTCGGGAGAAAACAACCACGATACCATAGGTATTATTGCGTTGGATGCGCAAGGAAATTTAAGCGGCGCGTGCACGACGAGTGGGATGGCGTTTAAGTTGAGAGGTCGGGTGGGCGATTCGCCGATCATTGGCGCGGGTTTGTATGTAGATAATAGCGTGGGGGCGGCTACTTCCTCCGGAAATGGAGAAGAAGTGATACGGTGCAGCGGCAGTTTTTTGGTGGTGGAATTTATGCGCCAAGGCATGCATCCAGAAGCGGCATGTAAAAAAGCCTGCGAGCGATTATTGGCCATCACGCCCAATACTACAGATAAGATTCAGATTGGCTTTATCGCGATTAATAAAAAGGGAGAATACGGCGCTTATTCATTGAAACCGGGCTTCGATTACACGGTAAGTCGCTCCGATTTGCCACATGAAATTCGAAAACCTTCTAGTTTACTACAAAAATGATACTAGAGATCGCATGTAATAACCTCAATTCGGTGGCTACGGCAGCGGCGAATGGGGCAGATCGCATTGAACTATTTTCGAATATTCACGAAGGCGGGGTAACGCCTTCTTTGGGCACAATGAAGGCGGCTGCAGCGTTTGGGCTGCCGGTTTATGCGATGATGCGCCCGCGCGGCGGCCATTTTTGCTATTCGCCTCAGGAAGTTGAAACCCTTAAATGGGATATCGATTCGGCGCATGAGGCGGGCGTGCAAGGCATTGTGTTTGGCGCGTTGACTGCGCAAGGCGAAATCGATACGGCTCTCTGCGAAAACCTGCTGTCTCTTTGGGGTAAGCCGGCTACCTTTCACCGCGCTTTTGATCTCTTGGGAAGTCCATTCACAGCGTTGGACCAGCTGATTGATATGGGTTTTGAGCGGGTTTTGACTTCTGGTGGTGCGGCCACCGCTTTGGAAGGAATTACCTTGATTGAAGAGTTGGTGTTGGCATCAAAAGGGCGGATTCAAATCTTGGCAGGAGCTGGCATTAATAAAGAAAATGTTGGGACATTTAGCAAAATTGCCGGTTTGGAAGGGGTGCATACGACGGCTAAGCGGATGATTCATGATTCGGGAGTGGCTTCAGGCCCTTTGTGGGAAAGCAATGCGGATGAAATACGCGCTATTAAGGCCCTTTTGGATTGAAGT
>JBIKIM010000288.1:0-2861 GCA_044361605.1 Bacteroidia bacterium
CCCTTATCGCGGCGATAAGTTGAAAATTTTCAATTTGATGGGTGAATTAATCAATAAACATGAAATTCACTTGTTAACTATTGCGGAAAACCAACAAGATTTAGATTCTATACAACCCTTATTACAACCGCTAGGCAATGGTTCCAAAATCATAACAAGAATAGACTACATATACCGACCTATCTGGGTCTCCGCTTTTTATACCTTAATGGGTGCGTTTTCAAGAAAGCCGTTCCAAATTGCTTTTTTTCAATCCGATAAATTCAGAAAAAAGCTTAAAAACCTATTGGATACACAACAATACGATGCCATACATGTTCAGCACATCCGAATGGCTCAATATTTTGAGGGCATCGATAAAACCAATGTAATTTTAGACTTACCCGATGCCTTCAGTATGTATTGGCAAAGACGAAAAGACAAGTCACGCCATATTTTGCAGAAGTTTTTCGCCGCAGTTGAGTTTAAAAGATTGTATCAATTTGAACAAAAAATGATACCTCAGTTTGCCAAAACGTTGGTTTGTAGCACCGTTGATCAAAGTTTCCTTATGGAAAGCACCGGTGTGCGGGTGGATCTTTTAGAGAACGGCGTGGATGTGAATCAGTTTTATCCACGTCCCGAAATCGAATTCGTTCCTGGTAGAATTCTTTTTACGGGAAACATGAGCTATGCACCCAATATTGATGCACTTCATTATTTTATTGAAGAAATTTGGCCCATAGTAATACAAAATTTCCCCGATGCTACCTTTGTAATTGCAGGCCAAAAACCGGGTAATTGGATTCAATCCTTGGCATCGGATAAAATAACAGTGACTGGATTTGTACAGGACTTGGCAAAAGAATACGCATCTGCTCACGTGGTTATCTCACCGCTTAGAATCGGAGCCGGTACTCAAAACAAAGTCCTTGAAGCGTTGTCTATGAACATCCCCGTTGTGACTACCCATGTGGGATACGAAGGACTTGAACTGCCCAAAAACGCAGGAGCTTTACTATCAATGGATGCATCGGAATTTGCCAATAATATACTTAAGCTTTTGAATGACATTCCATTTAGGAATGAAACCGGGAAAATGGGGGGCGAATTAATACGCGCTAAATTTTCTTGGGAAGCCATAGCGAAGAAATTAGAAGCCTATTTAATGGATGTTCAAAAAGGCCAAGGTTAACCCTTTTGCCTTATTTTTGGAAATATTTCTCAAATTAAACTAATGAAACACCTAACAACTCTTTTGTTTAACCTATCACTTGTTGGTTTATTAACAGCACAAACGTCTCAAAATGATACGTTAGTCAGTTCCTTTATGGACCAATTGGATTTTAGAATGATTGGTCCCGCAACAACCAGCGGGCGGATTTCTGATTTAGCCGTGAATCCCAACAACCATTCGGAATATTATGTAGCCGCTGCTGCTGGCGGGGTTTGGAAAACAACCAACGCAGGTATCACTTTTACACCGATTTTTGATCAATATGGCGTTCAAAGTATTGGCTGCATAACCATAGATCCTAATAATCCGAACGTCATTTGGGTAGGAACGGGTGAAAACAACAACCAAAGAAGCGTTGGTTATGGAAATGGTCTCTATAAAAGTGAAGACGCAGGGAAATCTTTCAAAAATGTGGGCCTAAAAGAGTCCTTTCATATTGGTATGATACAAATTAACCCAAGCAATTCACAAGAAGTTTGGGTAGCTGCTTATGGTCCTCTTTGGGGAAATAAGGGCGATAAAGGGATTTACCATAGTAAGGATGGTGGACAGTCATGGAATTGCCTGTTAAACCCTGAAAATGCGGGTTTCAATGAAGTTCATTTGGACCCATTCAATGCAAAAACTATTTATGCCTGTGCGCACCAAAGGAAAAGACACGAATGGACCTATTTAGGTGGTGGTCCTGAGAGTAGTATTTATAAATCCACAGATAATGGAGTAACGTGGAACAAAATCAACAATGGATTGCCAAAAGGCGATAAAGGAAGAATTACCTTGGAAGTAGCGCACAATACGCCTGGTAAGTTAACCGCAGTAGTTGAAACCCAAGATAAATCTGGTGGTGTGTTCGTTTCAAGCGATTACGGTCAAAGCTGGACTAAGGTCAACGATTTCTTCACTTCAGGGAACTATTATCAAGAGGTATTTCAAGATCCTAAAAACGATTTAAGATTGTTTTTTATGGATACATACCTACATTTTTCTGAAGATGGAGGCAAAACCGTTAAACGATTTCCCGAAAAATACAAACACGTTGATAATCATGCTATTTGGATAGACCCTACCAATTATAAACACCTATTGGTTGGATGCGACGGCGGATTATATGAAACGTTTGACTACGGTGAAAATTGGGATTTTAAAGAAAACTTGCCCATAACGCAGTTTTATCGGGTATCGGTTGACAACACGAAGCCGTTTTACAACATATACGGGGGAACTCAAGATAATTTTTCAATTGGCGGACCAAGTCGCAACAACACCACCAATGGCATTACCAATGAAGAGTGGTTTGTTACCGTTGGGGGCGATGGTTTTAAAACACAGATTGACCCAAAGAACCCCAATATTGTGTATTCTCAGTGGCAATATGGTGGTTTGGTGCGTTTCGATAAAAAAACGGGTGATCAAGTTGATATCAAGCCTTCTGTTAAAATGGGCGCCGAGCCTATCGTTTGGAATTGGGATGCGCCTTTAATCATAAGTAAATACAACGCTAAAAAGTTGTATTTCGCCGCAAATCGATTGTTTGTATCTGAAAATCGTGGGGATTCTTGGAAAGAAATCAGCGGTGTTATGGGACGTAAATTAGACAGGAATAAATTACCTACCATGGGGAAAGTTTGGGGGTTAGATGCAGTGG
>JBIKIM010000290.1:0-2859 GCA_044361605.1 Bacteroidia bacterium
AAACCTTTTGATAAATTGGAAATTGCAGGGCTCATTCTAAACGGATGGCAAAGAATTCAACGACTTCAGGGAAATTCAATTCCCTCTTTTGGAACACAACTAAGATACAGTCCGATTAAAAAAATCTCGTTAAACTGGAGTACGTTTATTGGAACTGACGATCCTGACTCAACAAGGCGGATGCGGTATTTTAATAATTTTTATGGACAATTTCAATGTACAGAACGGTTTGGTTTCATAGTTGGTTTTGACATTGGAACACAACAGAGAATGAAAAGCAGTTACAATTATGACATTTGGTTTAGTCCTGTAATTATCGGACAGTTAGTCTTTAACGACAACTGGAAATCCGCCATTAGAGCGGAGTATTATCAAGACGCAACTGGAATTATAATTCCGACAGGAACAATAAATGGTTTCCGAACAACGGGGCTTTCACTAAATCTCGATTATGCACCAACACAAAATATCATGTGCCGATTGGAAGGGCGTTGGTTAAATAGTAAAGACGAAGTATTTGAAACCAAAACCAGTACAACCAACAACAACTTTATAATTGGGACATCTCTTACCTTTAAGTTTTCGGAGCCAATTAATTAATAGCTTAACTGCAGGTGTGATCTCATTTGTAAACAGCCCCAAGCAAACACGCATACCAAAGTTGCTGCGTTAATTCGAAGCAGCTACAATCAAAGTGCGCGTAGTCGAAGCAAACGATGCCGAAGTATAAAGAGAGTAGGAGAGCGGAGTCGAAGCAAACGCTGATTCAACCATAAAAAAAGCCCCGCAAATGCGAGGCTTTTTTTGTCGGGGAGACAGGATTCGAACCTGCGACCCTCTGGTCCCAAACCAGATGCGCTACCGAGCTGCGCTACTCCCCGATTCCGATTTACGGAGTGACCCCGACAGGACTCGAACCTGTGACCTACTGCTTAGAAGGCAGTTGCTCTATCCAGCTGAGCTACGAGGTCCGACCAAAACGGAGTGCAAAAGTACGCTTTTTTGCGATTAATGCAAATAATATTTCAATAGTTTTATAGGGGCTGTTCCTAATTCGATTTTCCTGAAATATTGTATATTTACCTACTTTTTAACATGAAAACACTAAAAATTGCTTTATTCAGCCTATGGAGCCTTTGCCAGTTGGGTACGATAGAGGCTAGTTACTTGAAAGATTCTACAAGTCTCAACAACAATAACAAATCCAATATCAAGAATAACAACAATGTCAATGTATTTCAAAATCAAGGGCTTACCTTCTTTTTTGGATCTGGAACTCCCGCTGCACAACGGGTAATTTCCACTGCCCTAGAAGAGCAAGTGCGCTACGACTTCCCCAATAAAGCGCCCAATATAATAAATGCACCTACCTTCATTGGCTACCAATACCACGTAAAAAAACGATTGAGCATTGGGTTGGTTTACTGCGTTTCGGGTGTTAAAACGCCTAATTTGATCTATCCCGATTTGCAAAATCCCTCGGAAAGTACGGAATTTAATTATCAGATCAATATAAACTCGTTTATGGGATCGGTGGATTACCATTGGTATTATAGAACGGGTAAAAAATCATCTCTTAGTTTGCATTCTGGACTCGCTTTAGGGGTTTATGATGTCAATTTTACGACACAAATTATTGGAGGGAACGGGCAGAATTTGCCCGAATACAACCTCAGTACCGGAGGAAATGGTTGGCAGCTGACCCTTATAGGAGTGAAACAAAGCTTTAATTATAAGTTACTTAAAAACTTTGGTTATGTGGCTAATTTAGGTGTTGGCATGAATGTAATCGGACTTTCTGCGGGCGCCACTTATACCTTATAAATTATTTTCTATCGAAGTCTGTTTTTCTTATCGACAACACTACCTAAGTTTGAAGCATGGAGCAAACACCCTATAAATTTCGCAGCATCAAAACGTATTGCGATACGGAATGGCTCGATAACGAAAGCAAAAAATACCGGTCAGTTTTTGAAATCAAAGAACTCACGTATGTATATTGTGAGGTTTCCTTCATTAATAAAAATTTCGACAACAAAGAGTGGAGCATCCGTATGGATCTCCTATGTTTCGATGAAAAGAATAACCAAATTTGTGCCATTAACTGCGATAGACCAATTGGTATCAACGAACATATCGCCTACATCCGTGAAGGTTGGGGCGTTAAAACCACCGCAACGTATTGGCGACCTGGTGTTTACCGTTGGGAAGCGCATGTAGATGGGGAATTAATAGCCACAAAAAACTTTTATATAGAAAATGTGGGCCGCGTAAAACCCGGTTTCAACCCCTATTTTAAAATCAGTACCGTAAAATTATACGAAGGCATTTACGGGAAAACCCAATCCAAAGTCAAAAAGTATTTTTCTGTTTTTAATCCCCTAAGTACCCGTTATATCTTCACCGAAATAACCGCTGAAAACCTAACCCGCAGGCATACCGATCTACCTGTAGAACTCATTTTTAATTATCGGACCATGAACGGTCTGTTAAAAGGTACGATCACGGAACTCTTTTTTATCGCAGCGGATGAAAATGTTTTCGTGCGCGCAGCCGGTATCGGTTCCAACATTATTGGTTCTTGGGGAAGAGGTAAATATTATATTGAAGTGCTCTTCATGGGAGAATTGGTGTCTCGTGTGCCGTTTGAAATAGGCGATGATTTTGTGGAAGCCAACGAAGATGATTTTCATCCGTTCTCGCAATTGTTGCAGCCCGCCGCTGATATTACGCACAACCCCAGCCTAGAAGTTGAACCTCTAGCGCCCCTAGTGGAAGTCAAAAAAGGCATCGATGAGGTGATGTTCGAACTCGATTCCCTAATTGGATTGACCCCTATAAAGCAAAAAATTAGAGAAT
>JBIKIM010000291.1:0-2854 GCA_044361605.1 Bacteroidia bacterium
CAAAGACTTGGTAAAATGGGAGTAAAAGACGTGATGAAATTAGCTATCAAAAGACCTAGTCGTTTGGGAGTAAAAGACTTTTTGATAACGAGTTAATATCGGTGTTTACCAACAATAAACACAACCTTAAAGTTGAATCAATAAATATGAATTAAATGGAAAAATGACAACCAAATTCAGGCAAGTTTTCATCATTCACAATTCATAACTCATCATTCACAATTAATTATTCATCATTCACAATTGTAACCACGTTTCCCTCACACGCCACCACCATATCCGTACGTACCTTTTTTCGGCGTTGGGTTTCTACCGTGCCGTTAATGGTTACCGCACCGGTATCAATGAGCTCGTGCGCATGTCCGCCCGTTTCGGCCCAACCAATTGCTTTTAGCAATTTGTTCAAGGCAATAAAATCTGTTTTTAATGTAAATGTTTGCACCGTTTATATAGCAAAACTTTCGCCGCAACCGCAGGTGCGGGCTGCATTGGGATTAATGAAATTGAATCCCTTTCCGTTCAAACCATCGGAAAAATCGAGTTCCGTACCACATAGGTACAAGAAACTCTTCATGTCGCAAACCATCTTTAAGGTTTCATCCCCGAACTCCATATCGCCCTTTTGTAAAACATCGTCGAAATCGAGCTCGTAAGACAAACCCGAGCAGCCACCGCCTTTAACCCCCACACGCACAAAATGCGTACTTGGAGATACCTGAGCATCGTTCATAAGCTCATTGACCTTATTACGTGCCTTGTCGGTAATGCTAATGGCGCTCGGATCTGCTAACATTATAGGTATTAAAAATTAGTGGTGAGACTTTTCTAGTTCCAATGGTTCTAAACCATTTTTCACCCGATAGTCGTTAATCGCCGCCTTGATAGCATCTTCAGCTAAAACTGAACAATGTATCTTAACCGGAGGCAAAGCCAATTCTTCAACGATTTCCATATTGTCAATCTCCAAAGCCTGGTCAATAGTCTTGCCTTTCAACCACTCCGTAGCCAATGAAGAAGACGCAATAGCGGAACCGCAACCAAATGTTTTGAATTTCGCTTCCTCTATGATTCCGTTTTCGCCCACTTGAATCTGCAAACGCATTACGTCGCCGCACTCAGGAGCTCCAACTAAACCAGTACCCACTTGGGCACTAGCCTTATCTAGGGTACCAATATTTCTGGGATTGGTATAATGATCGATTACTTTTTCTGAATATGCCATTTTTGTTGTTTTTGGGATGTTCCCTTATGAAAGCAAAGTTATTTAAAATGTTTCTATACTGCAATTCCTTCGTCGAAAGCTTAATGTTCCGACCACTCAATTGACTTCAAATCGATGCCTTCTTTGAACATTTCCCACAGAGGACTCATATCGCGGAGTTTGTTTACGGCGTTCGATACACATTGAATGGTGAAGTCTATTTCTTCTTCGGTAGTAAAACGACTCAAACCAAAACGGATGCTGCTGTGAGCCAATTCGTCGTCTAAACCTAAGTTTTTCAAAACATAACTTGGCTCTAACGATGCAGAAGTGCAAGCAGAACCCGAAGAAACCGCTACATCTTTAATGCCCATCATTAAACCCTCACCTTCTACATACTTGAAAGAGATATTAGTCGTGTGAGGCAAGCGATGCTCTTTATGTCCGTTTAAATAAGCTTCCTCCATCTGCAACAGGGCGTTTTCTAGCTTATCGCGTAAAATGCGTAAACGGGCGCCTTCCGACTCCATTTCTTGCATCGCAATTTCACACGCTTTCCCGAATCCAACGATACCGGTAACGTTCAACGTGCCACTGCGCATGCCGCGCTCGTGTCCGCCGCCATCCATTTGGGCAGTAACTTTAACCCGTGGATTTTTACGTCGCACGTACAATGCACCTACGCCTTTAGGACCGTACATTTTGTGCGCGGTGAAACTTAACAAATCGATATGATCGGCCAACACATCCACTGGGATTTTACCAACGGCTTGGGTTGCATCGGTATGAAATAGGACCCCATGCTCTTTGCATAAAGCACCTATCTCTCTAACAGGCTGTATAACACCTAATTCATTATTCGCGTACATCACCGAAACCAAAACGGTATTAGGCTTTATGGCTTCTTTGATTTGTGACACTTGAATCATACCGTCTTCCCCTACTGGCAAGTAAGTAACTTCAGCACCAAGCTTTTCTAAATGCTTACACGCATCTAGAATCGCTTTATGCTCGGTAGAAACTGTGATAAAGTGATTGCCTTTGGCGGCATACATTTCGAAAACACCCTTTAGAGCGAGGTTATTGCTTTCGGTTGCACCACTCGTTATGATAATCTCTTTGGAATTGGCACCAATTATTTTGGCGATTTGCTCGCGTGCATAATCTACCGCCTCTTCTGCTTTCCAGCCAAAAGCGTGGCTTTTGCTCGCGGCGTTACCAAAGTCTTCCAAAAAGAAAGGCGTCATTTCCGCAAACACGCGGGGATCGCATTTCGTAGTTGAATTGTTGTCGAGGTAAATGGGTAATTTAATCATATAGCGTAATTTATGGGTTATGGGTTTAAGGTGAAACACTATTTAGACCATGTCTAAACAACAAATTTAACAAATGGCGACCACAATGGTTCAACTTTGTGGTTTATTTGTAGAAGAAACTAAAAAAATTGCCCTTTTATGCCTAAAAAACTTGAACATATTGGAATTGCCGTTAAAGACCTTGATAAAGCCGAAAGTCTTTTTTCTCAACTCTTACAGACCCAATCATACAAGCGGGAGGAGGTACCTTCCGAGGGCGTAATCACCTCGTTTTTTATGCTCGGCGATATTAAATTTGAACTACTTGCCGCCACAAATCCCGATAGTCCAATCGCCA
>JBIKIM010000292.1:0-2850 GCA_044361605.1 Bacteroidia bacterium
TTTAGTTCCATTTCTAAAGCAAGGCGATTACTACAACGGCATTAGAGAAACCGTTTACGGCTTGGCTATTGCTGTAAAAGGCGAGTTTAAAGGCCGCACTAAAACCGGAAAGAAAAAGGAATCCTTACTTTCTGTGTTGATACCAATCGTGTTGTTTGGACTGTTCTACCTGCTTTTTGTTCGCAGAGGCGGCGGCGGCGGTTATTCCCGTGGCGGATTTTACACCCCTCCTTTATTTTTTGGGGGAAGTGGTTTTGGCGGCGGCGGATTCGGCAGTAGCGGCGGCGGTGGCGGTTTTGGTGGCTTCGGAGGAGGCGGCGGTTTTAACGGCGGTGGCGCCGGTGGCAGCTGGTAATTACGCTCTATCTGAACGGCGCTTCAATGCTCCACTCTGTACACATAAATTTTCTGACTTTTCACCACCGGATTTAGTTTCGGTATCAATCGATCTATCCAAGACGATTCAATAATTTGAACCTGCTTAATCGGATAAACCGCATTGAATTCCCGAACGCGTCTCTGCAATTGGGTTGAATCAAAAAAGAGCGCATAATTGGGCATGGGATGCACGCCTGCCTGAACGGAATCAAAAAAACAGGGCGACCCACAACCCGGTAAAATATGCTGGTAGGGTGTCCAAAAATTACCGTAAAACCGAGGCATGTATTCCATGTAATCGTTATGACTCGATTCTATCACAAAATGAGCCGCATCGGGCTGTTGCCTTAAAAAGTTCATGGCATCCATCTTGGCCGTGCGTGTTGAAGCCACCGATAAAAATGCCACTAAAGGAATATTCAATATCCAGAAAAAACAGTTGGAAAAACGGGCATACCGCAACAATCGATCGCTTTTAGACGCCATTAAAATTTCATTCCACGCGCCCACACCGGCAATAACCAAAAAGGGTATTACGGGCAAAATAAACCGCTCCTGTTTATTGGGGAAGTACGAATGGAAAACCAAGAAAACCATGGTAGGCAACAAAATCGCATGATAGCGTTTGAACCTTGCCCCCATTGCGAATAGCCAATTTCCCCCGGAAAAGATCAAAAACAAACCCAGGATTACCAAAATATACTGATACCAAGGGCCGTTGGGATATTCTCCTGAATGGGTGGTATTGTATTCTATGTACGAAATGAGTTCATGGAACGGTATTCTGAATAGTAAATAATCCAATACGCCCAAAGCCAAAAGACTGCCCATTCCAAATCCAAAAAGTAAGGCTAAGGCTTCTTTGAATCGCTTATTCCACAATAACTGAAGTCCGAATATTCCCGAAAATAATATGGTTTGGAACCGCAAGGCAAAGGCCAGAGAAAACAGCAACCCCACTCCGATCAGCATTTTTCGAGATTTCGGATACGTTAAAAATCCGTACACCCCTGCCATTAAGGGGGGAATACACACCACTTCCGCCAAATTTCGAACCGATAAAAAGGGCATAAACCAAACCAGTGCCAATATCCATGCCACGTGAAGAGCGGTTTTCAGGCTTCCCCAGTGACGGGCAATTTTGAATCCGAAATACACGATGAACAAACTGTAAAGCGCGTGAAAAAGCCGCACGCTCAACATGATGTGCATGGGATTTTGGAAACCAATGCTTCGGTAAAATTGAAACAAAATATAATGTAAGGTGGTATAAAGAGATCCGTGCGACAACCGGCCTTCGATACCAATATTGGGATTGAAAAAAGAACGCGGTTCAACACTTTGGAAAATCCATTGTTGGGCTTCTTCAATTACAAAATAATGATCGTCGGTAAAGGCGTAGCCCCGTGAAAAAACGGCCGCCAAAAGACGAATGAACAGCGCCGCTATTAAAACCACCTTAAGCGGATGTTGTAGATAAATACGCTTCAAATATTTCAACACTATGGGCAAAAATACAACGTTTCTTCCATCGTAAAGGAACATATGCGGTATTGGTAGAAATATCGGGTACGAATACCCGAAAGAGGCCCTTTCTTTTGTATTTTTGCGTTTTATGACTACGCTACCCGAGAACATCCACATACCCAAATCCGACAAAGTCATAATTGTGGAGGGCGCGCGGGAGCATAACCTTAAAAATATTGACTTGGTGATTCCAAGGAATTCCTTGGTTGTATTTACCGGACTTTCGGGTTCTGGTAAAAGTTCTTTAGCCTTTGACACCTTATTTGCAGAAGGACAACGCCGTTATTTAGAGACTTTTTCGGCCTATGCACGTCAGTTCGTTGGCGATATGAAACGCCCGGATGTAGACAAAGTAAAAGGACTTTCGCCGGTAATTGCCATTGAACAAAAAACCGTTTCCAGAAATCCACGGAGTACCGTTGGAACGGTAACCGAGGTATACGATTTTTTGCGCTTGTTATATGCCCGAGCCGCAGAGGCTTACAGCTATATCAGCGGTGAAAAGATGGTTCGCTACACGGAAGATCAAATTTATCAGAAGATTCTTGATACCTACGAAAACCAGAAAATTGTATTAACCGCACCCGTTATCAAATCTCGTAAAGGGCATTATCGGGAATTGTTTGACCAAATTAAAAAACGCGGATACAACAAAGTCGTGGTTGATAAACAAATGGTCGATATTACCACGGGAATGATGCTCGACCGGTATAAAATTCACGATATCGACATCGTTATTGACCGCGTAACCGTTAAGGCGGCAAATCCGAAACGCCTTCAAGAAAGTTTGACTACAGCCCTTAAAGTAGGCGAAGGATATGCAACGGTTATCGACGAGAAGGGCGACTTGCATCCCTTCAGTAAGTTTTTAATGGATCCGGTTTCAGGGATTAGCTACCAAGAACCGCAACCCAATTCGTTTTCTTTTAATTCTCCTTATGGCGC
>JBIKIM010000293.1:0-2849 GCA_044361605.1 Bacteroidia bacterium
CAAAATTGGGAAAAGGCTTGGGCCATGTCTGTATTCGTTGCTCCACTGAATCTTTACACCCATAATTACTTACGGCCACCAAACGCACGCGGTAAAAGGTATCTCGGGGGAAATTGACCTGAAGTTGGTTTCCTTGAGCTAAACTATCGCCTTTGTAACGCCATTGGCTGCTAAAACTTCCGTATCGAATGCGACTGGAATCGCGAAACACAAACGCCTGCTGATTCACACACTGCTGACTGTCGTTCACCCAAATGCGTACTTGCGGCATGGGACGCACAAATACCTGTCGCTTCACCGAATCCTCACAACCGTGAACACTCGTGGCGGTTAGCACCACTATGGGTTCTTGGTCCCCTTTGTACCGATAATTAAAGGCATCGGCAGTTTGCGTGGTTCCATCACCCAACCTCCATTGGTAATCCAAACGACCCACGGCTACGGTAGACGTACTTTTGAAATCGAAGGAATTCTGATTTTGACATTGGCTGCTGTCGTTAATGGTAAATGAAGGAATTGGCATTTCCCGCACCCAAACATTGTAAGACACGGTATCGGCACAACCAGCAGCACTGCGACTTATGAGGGTAACGGTTTTGATTCCCGTATCGGCGTAGGTGAGTCCGGCATTAAGGTTCCCCAAAACGGAGCCGTTCCCTAGATCCCAGCTGTGAGTAAGGCTTCCCCAGAAAATAGAAGCGGTATTGGTATAACTGAAATAATTCGTACTCAAGCACTGATCGTCTTCGTTGATGGTGAAATCGGCCTTGGGCATAGGCAACAATCGTATGGGTTTGATGGCCGTATCGGCGCAGCCCAAATTGGTGAGGGTGCGCATGAGCACAAAAATGAGTCCGGTATCTTGGTATCGATGCTGAATCGGCGACACATTACGAACCGTATCTCCATCTCCAAACTCCCATAAATAATCGTAACTACCTCCTTTTTTAACACTTTTATCGGTAAAGCCAAACTGATTTCCCCGGAAACATTGAATGGACTTATCGATATCAAAATCCGTGACCACTGAGGGCAAGACCCGGACATGGGTAAATTGGGTATCGCGACATCCGTAATTCGAGACCGAAATGAGTTTTACTTGATAACGGCCGGTATCGGAATACCGTTTTTGATTGCTTTTAACAAAGGAAGTACCGCCATCGCCAAAGTCCCACTGGGCGGTTGTATTACCGCTGCTGATGGTAGAAATATCTTCAAAATTAAAGGCATGTTGGGTAAAGCATTGCACCGAATCTCCGTTCAATTTTAGGCCGGCCACCGGATTGGGGTCTACAAAAACCCAGCGAATGCTGGAGTCCCAACACCCGTGTACCGTTTTTACGCGTAATTTAACTTGATAGGCATTTGGAGTCGCATACCGGTGTCGCGGGGCCCAAGCTTGAGAGGTATCGCCATCGGCAAAATCCCAATCGTAATAGGCAATTTCCTGCTTGGCCGAACTTAAATTCACCATTTCAGTGGTGTCTTCATGGCATACCTCTCGACCAAAAAAGGATACGTTCGGACGTGAATATACGACTACTGTTTTGGATGTGTCTTTAACGCAACCCGCGGAGTTGCGCACCCGCAAACGCACGTTATAACTGCGATCGCTGTTATACAAACGGGTAGGATTTCGCTGACTGGAATAACTACCGTCGTTTAGATCCCATAAGTACGAAGTGATATAATCGTTGAAGGTCAAGGAAGAATCGTAAAACCGGGTGGCTTCACCTATACAATTTGGATCCCAACGAAAATTAGCGATCGGTGGCGGTGAAATTTTGACCTTTGACTCAAACGTATCGGCACAACCATTAGATCCCACTACCCGCGCAAACAAATTATAGGTTCCGGTATCGGCATACTTACGGCTGATACTGGCAATTTGCAGATTGGGATTAAAGCCATTTCCCAAATCAGCCCCATCGCCGAAAGAAGCCCAGAAATAATTAATAGTTCCGGTATTCATCGTACTAACGTTATAAAAGGTAGAGGTAAATGTTCGGCAGTCTGTTGACCAAACTACATTTGCGTTGGGCCGCTCTAAAACCCGAACCTCGCGTTTAATTTGCGTACTGGTATCGGGGTACATAGATTGACAAACACGGGTAACTCCATTGACCGTAAACGAACCTCGCGCCACCAATAAGGGGTAAAACGTGCCATAACCCCCATAATTTAAAAACACATTTGAATCTGACGACGTGGTAAATACGTTGTTGTTTATGTCCTTAAAACGCCATGTGTATTCATTGGCATCGGTGCTTCTATTCTTGAAAACTACCCGCAACGGCGAACAACCTACGGTGTCTTTGAGGAAGTCATAGAACGCCGTTGGACCTTTCACGATAATGTTTTTAACAAATGTGTCGGTACATCCATAGGCATTACGTACTTTTTGAACCACGCGGTAGGAACCCGTTTCAAAAAATCTGCTTGGATTGGGGAACAGGCTTTTGGGATAATTGCTACCAAAGGTGTATTCGTAACTGCTAATATAATCGCCTGCAAGCGTTTTATTCAAGGCAGAATCGTAGGTGGTGGCGCTGTTGGTAAAGGCAATCGACTGCGGACACAAGAAGGTATCGGTTGCGGTACTAAATCCGGCATAGGCCCCCGAAATGCTTACTTGTTGGTAGTAGACCAAGGTATCTTCACAACCGGTACTGTCACTTACAATCATGGAGATCCGATGAATGCCCGGCGCTTTAAATGCGACCCGTGGATTTTCGCCGTAATATTTATAACCGTCGCCCTCATTTAAATCGAACTGCACTTTTTCTTTTCCTTGTTGGTTTCGGGCGTTACTATTAAAAAAACGACTTTTGGAATCGCCCCAAGTGAAA
>JBIKIM010000294.1:0-2848 GCA_044361605.1 Bacteroidia bacterium
TACCACCATACGAATGCCGTATTTCCCTGGCAATATAAAAGTGGGTTTCAGGGTGTCAACATTCGAAACCACTTGTTTGTTGAATAACCATTTGTTGGAATAGCCGGGTTCTTTTTGGGAAATATCTAAATATTCAAACCCTTGCTCATTATGGCAATACGATAAGGTTCCATTTTTCAGCTTTGCAACAGGCATTGGCACCACCCGGATGGATACGGCACTGGTGTCCATGCATAAATTTTCAGTGGTGGTTATCAATGTTACCCGATAGGTTCCCGTATCACCAAACTGAAATTGATTGGGGGTTACCCTAAATTGAGTGTCTATAAATACCTCACCGAAATTCCAAGACATTAGCGAGAATGCCGCGCCATCAACTTTAGACTCGTTTCCAAAAGTGAAGTCATTTCCAAATAAACATTGGAGTGAATCAAATACCACGACTTTGGACTCACCTTGCGGGAATACCTTTAGATTTTGTGTGCTTGAATCCATACAACCCTGCGAAGAACGACCCACTAACTTGAGTTTGTAATTACCCCTTTCCGGATAACTATGCGTGTAATTGAGTGCGTTTACCGTGTAGCCATCGGAAGACTTCCATTGGTAATCTATTAATTCTATACCCTTGTAGGTAGACTTGTTGGTAGCTTCAAAAACATTTCCACGTTCGCATAACATGGCCGTATCTAGGGTAAAGGCAATTTGCGGGATCTCGGTTATCCTCACTTTTTGGTTCACCGTATCACTACAAGCAAAGGCAGTAAACGAAACCAAACGAACATCAAATGTCCCCGTTTTAGAATAGGTATGCCTGCCCGTTCCGTTAGAAGAATAACTAACATCTCCAAAATCCCAAAAACTCCGCAACCCACCAAAATTGACCCGAGATTTATTCTCAAAGATAAAATCGTTGTCATTGATGCACTGCACCGAGTCGTTTATCGTAAAGCTAGCCGATGGCTGTGGATATACTTGGATGATTTTATATGTTGAATCTATGCAGGATTCGGCACTGGTCACTTTTAAACGAATGATATATATTCCATCGTCGGTATATCCATGTTTCGGGTCTTTACTATTAGATCCTTTGGCATCTCCAAAATCCCATGTACTGTTGAAAGTTCCCGCACTAAGGGTGGTATTGTTCTTCAGCGCAAATTCATTACCTCTCAAACATTGACTCTCATCATTAATGGAAAAAAGTGCTTGAGGGTCTGGATGAACCGTTACATTGACAAATGCCGAATCCTTACAACCAAAATTGGTTGCCGCATACAAACCAACCCGGTATTTTCCATCGGTATTGTACTTCACTAGGGGACTTATACCTACGGAGCGACCGCCGTCACCGAAGGTCCAATCGTATTTTAAACTTCCATACGTTACCGAACTCACGTTATTTAGATTGAAACTATTGGTGCCTAAACATTGCGAAGTTTTGTTAACCGTAAAACTCACGAGGGGCTGCGGATATACTATGGCCGATTTGAATAAACTGTCTTTACAGCCCAGGCTGCTTTCTACGTACATCCGAACTGTAAATGTATCGTCGGAAGCGTATTTCCAAGTTGGATTTGCCAAGGTGCTGTTTGAGGCGTTACCGAATTCCCAACGGTAAGAAAGGGTCCCCCCTTCGCTGGCTATTGTTGAATAATTGGTGGCTTCGTAAGAATTATTGGTCAAACATTGATTAGCCGTTTTAATCGTAAAAGAAGGCGTTGGCTGTGGGAATACCCGTACACTTTGAATTTGACTGTCTGCACATCCAAAATCCGAACGACCTACCAACTTAATTAAATAGAGTCCCGATTCTTTAAATCCAACCTTAGGATTGGTCACGTTATCCGTAGTTCCATCGCTATAATTCCAACGGTAGCTTAATTTAGATGCATCGGCATTGCTCGAGTTATTCGTAAACGTAAATGAATTTTTATACCTACACAAAGCGGTATCGGAACGACTAAAACGAATGGTAGGTTGTGAGTGAACGGTTACCTTCTTCGTGATAGAGTCTCGACACGCATTATTAGAAAGCGCCAATAATTTTATGGAATAGGTCCCAAATTTAGAATACGTTTTATCCGGACTTACCACCGAATTACCTGTTAGATCACCGAAATTCCATTGATAAGAATTGGTACCGGAACTAACCTGGCTGTTATTCGTTAACTTGAATAGATTGTTATTTAAACATTGCGTGGTGTCATTAATATCAAATTTGGCAGTAGGCTTGGGATGAACCACAATATTTTTTGAAATGGAGTCTTTACAACCCAAACTCGAAGAAGCGATGAGTTTTATACCATAGGTTTTAACCCGATCAAAGAATTTAGTGCTTTGCGTGCTGGTGGCAAATAGGGTATCTGAGTACAACCATTGGTAACTCAAACTTCCACCCCCAAAGGCCACACTGGTATTATTGGTAAAGTCGAACTTTTGATTGTTGATACATTGTCCGGCCTGATTAATGGCGAAATCTGCCACAGGATCTGGATATACCTTAGAATTGTAACTCACACTATCTTTACATCCATTTTTGTTCTCGGCATATAACGTGATTCTATAATCTCCTGAACGTTGGTAGCTCTTCTTGAAATTGGTCTGAGTACTTCTCGTACCGTCGCCAAATGACCAAAGGTAGGATATAGTAAATGCATTCCGTTTATCGGTTTTGTTTTGCAAATTGAAGGTGTCAACACTGTTACATTGCTTGTCTGAATTCACAAAACTAAAATCAACAAGCGGATTGGCAACGACTTTCACCGGCCTTTTTAAACTATCAATACAACCAAACTGCGATTGCGCACGCAATGTAATTTGATAAGTGCCAAAATTCTTGAAAGAA
>JBIKIM010000013.1:0-10056 GCA_044361605.1 Bacteroidia bacterium
TTTGTTTTGGGTTGCGCAAAAAGCGAAAAAACGCTGCACGAAAACAGGCATAAAACGTAAAATTTCTTCATGTAGGATGGCATACTTTGGTAATAATGCAAAAAATTAAAGATCAAAATCGTAACCACCGGTCATTAATTTGGTGTATTTACGGGCATTGTACTTATACAATTTGGCGGGTCGGTGCATCACACTGTTTTGTTTGAGTCCGGTATCCGAAATAAAATCCATGCTCAAAATTTTCTTTCTAAAATTGCGGACATCGAATTCTTTTTCGAGGATGGCTTCATACAGGCGTTGCAATTCGGTGAGGGTGAAATTTTTAGGCAGCAATTCAAAACCGATGGGCTGTTTGCGGATTTTCATTTTGAGTAATTCTTTGGCATAATTGAAAATTTCATTATGGTCAAAGGGCAAATCGGGTAATTCGTTTATGGGAAACCACTCGGCTTGTTCGGCCCATGAGGAGGCCTCTACAGAATAATCCTGGGTTTTGATTAAGGCAAAATACGCTACTGTAAACACACGGCCGTAAGGATGTCGGTCTAAACGACCGAAGGTCCGAATTTGGTCAATGTAGATTTCTTCCAATCCGGTTAAATTCCGTAGGACTTTAACGGCGGCGCTATCGGGGGTATCGGTTTTGAGGTCGATTAAATCTCCTGGCAAAGCCCAATGATCTCTAAAAGGCTCGGCACCTCGATAAATCAATAATACATTCAACCCATTGGTATCGAAGCCGAAAATAACATTATCGACTGAAACAGCGGCTTGAAAATGGGCTTGTAAATTTACGTCCATAGAATAATTCCTTCAAGTATATTGTAAAAAATACAATAATTCAAACTTAAAGGAATGTAACACTAGCCAATTTTAGAATTTCCCTACACAAAAGTGCCGCAATCGGCATTATCGGTTACCTATTTGTGGCGGATGTTTTTGCGGAATTATTATCAAATTCCTATTTTAATACGTCCCTCCCCAAGTTCTTCGATTCCATTTTTTATTTGGAAATTGAGGCAATGGAAACGCTTTTTGTTGGGTATTGGTGGTATCAGCCAAGGACTTCATGAAGGCGATAACATCGTTTATTTCATTTTTTGATAGATTCAAGGAATCAGACGATAGGGTTTGTTGGGGCCAGTCAAGACCCTTTCCCAACGCACCGCCGTGGTTATAAAATTCCATTACTTCTTCTAACGAACCAAACGCACCGTTGTGCATGTAGGGCGCTGTGTATTGAATATTTCGCACTCCCGGGGTTTTGAACATCCCTTTAATAAAATCGGCATTGGGATAGTTCCTTTCGAATAAATGAAAACGGCCTAAATCTGAATCCACCTGATTTCCATTGGGTCGATCTAAAACGCCGATAATTTCACCCTCTGATTCTCCATAATGGGGAGGTACAAACCCATTAAATACAGGTGCAAAATGACAGGTAGCACAGGCGGCTTTTCCTAAAAACAAATTCGCTCCATTGATAACTTCCGGTGCGATTGCATTGGTTTCGGATCTCAAATACCGGTCAAATGGCGCGTTTAACGCATTTAAACTTCGGACGTAAACTTCCAATGCTGATTTTATATTTCCCAAAGAAATGGGTTCGTCAAAGCTCGAAAACGCCTTTTTAAAAAGCACCTTGTACTCTTTGCTTTGTTTCAATTTTTGCGTTATTTCCTCCGAAGAGGTATTAAACTCATTGGCATGCTCAAATACATGCATAATTTGGTTGTTTAAATCTTTCGATTTCAAATCCCAAAAGAAATTCCCCTGAAAAGCCGTGTTCACAAGTCCTGGTGCATTGCGGGCTTTGCCGTCTAATTCTTTAGGGATACTCGTTGTTTTCCCATCACTAAACGCCCGTTCTGGGAGGTGGCAACTGGCGCAACTCATTTCTAACGATTTGGATAAAATCGGATCAAAAAACAATATTTGGCCAAGATTGATTTGTTCTTTGGTAATTTTAGAGGGCGTGCCTCTCATGGTGAAGAAAGGATTGAGATAATTGGTATCAAACAGATGAAGGGCTTTCGATTGAATGGCTCGAGGAAGCGCTCCAGTTTCTTCATAGGTTTCGTATTCGGTAGAAAAATGCCAAGTACGGAGGGTTTTTTGTATGGGAATCAGATAATTCCGGTAAAAATTAACCCGATCTAAATCTTCAAATTCAGTTTCCGATGTTAATACGGAATGGGCATTTTCCAATTGCTGAATCAAAGAATTAAACAGCGTGGGATTTCCCCAATTTTGGAATAATTGCAAATCTTTTTGGGCATATTCGATAATTATACGCGAATCTCGAATGGCTCTCAAAAAAACGGGGGAATCAAATCCGGTGAGTCCCAAGGACATCATTCTGGAAATTGATTGGTGATTGGCATCGAAGATTTCCCAAACTTTAAGGGGAAATTGGATCAACGATTTCTGTAATTTTAACACGTTTATCCTTAGGAACGCCAATTCATTTTTGAGTTCTTGGGTGTCAATTTGGGATTCTTCACTTAATAATTCTTCTATAACTTGAAGGCCATGTGGATCGTCTTTGTGAAGCGTTACCACATCAATTACAATACTTGGAACGGGACCTCCGTTTAAAGATTTCTCTAATTCTGGGTAACGGTATGATACATAGGTTTCGATAGATTTGTATAAATCACGAAGGGTGTCGTAATGCATTTTATGATTTTCCCATGGTTGATTAAGGTCTTTTTCCCAATTATTGACCGATTGTAAGAGGTGTTCGGTGGCTTCCCCCAAGCGATTGGTGATTTGTATTTGGGGATTATTGGGCTTTAAAAAGCTAAAGGCAGCAATTGAGAGTACCGTGATGAAAATAAAAATGCGGATTTTTTTCATGATTTTAAAAACGAAAAAAAACGGGAGCAAGCTCCCGTTTTTCAGTGAAACATAATCAATTATTTGATAACCAATTTTTTAGTTAAACCGTTACCGGTTTTGATAACATACGTACCTGCGCTCAAATCAGCAACGTCTAATACTTGAACGTCGCGGGCTACTTTAACACGCTTTCCATCAACACTGTAAATTGCTACGTCAACTACTTTGTTGAAGTGAATTTCGCGAGATGCAGGATTAGGATATACGCTGAACTCCGCATTTTTGAATTCGTCGCTATTTAAGAACTGCTCGGTTTTGAAAGACTCATTAAAGATGGTTTTGTAACCTGTAACCGCGATGGTAACGGAGTGGTTGAAAGGCGCTTTATTTGAAGTTGAAGGGTGTTGTAGATTTACAAAATAAGTTCCACCGTCAGGAGAAAAACGACCACCGGTTACTTCGCTACCTTTTGGTCCGATCAAGAAACGCTGTAAATCAGATACACTGTACACTTTACCTTCATGATCACCTGTTACATCTAACATATAGTTTTCGCATGCAACACTTGTGAAATGCTTAGGATTGGCAGGTAAACCTGCAGGGTTCATATCTTCTTGGATAGACAAGTATACACGGCCATCTATAGTCACTGCGCATAATCCGTCAGGTGAAGAAAGATGGTTATTCGTTGGCGTATAGTTGTTGTTTAAGTTTCCACCACCATCGATAGCAATTTCTACTTTTCCTGAATTTACGTTCAAACGCAATACACGTCCGTACATATCCGTATAAGAAGAGTCTAATTTACCATCTGCCGCATCTAAATGTACTAAGTGTTGTGCTAAAGTTGCACCAGCTGCTAAAGCAGGTTTTACACTTTGAGCTCTACCTCTACCCGTTTCGGCGATAAAAATGATATCATCGCTGATGCCTTCGATCCACTCTAAGCGCATGAAAGTAGTAGCACCTAATTTCCAAGCGGCAGTGCGGGCATTCATTACCGTGTTTAAATCCATCTTTAAAGCAATCCACTCACCGGTCATTCCATCTACTGACTGCTTGTAGCAATACAATTGACCTTTAGAGAAATCTTCAGCTTTATCGGCAACGAACTTGAACAATACGGCTCCAACAGAATAATCGTCGGTTAGGTAAACTGTACGACGGTCAGATGCAACCCAACCGCCTTCATGGTCATAGCGACCCATGTTGTAGTTCTTACGAACCGCCTTACATGCTTTCACATCAACTTCTACCATGTATTGGTAGTTCATGTATTTAGGAACGCTTTGATTAACTATAGCACCATTGAATTCTTTAATCGTGAAATTAGAGGTATCTGTGATACCTTGAGCTGAGATTATCTTATTGCTCGTAAATGCATCACCCCACTCTTCAGCAGTGAACACTTTACCCCATGAAGTTTGGATACCACCACAGTTAGCAGCAGTTCCACCTACTTCAGAAAAATCTACGTTACGGAACTTACCTTTACTGTCGTCAGTAACTTCCCATTTTTGAGTTTTTTGGTTAAAGTAAGCAGTGAAAACGGTCATACCACCACCATCGCCGTTAACGGCATCGGTTTGAACGCGTTCGTGATTGATAATTACATAACCAGAGTCAGAACGACCGTTGATCGCTACATAACCGGTGAAATCGTGCCACTCTTTTGCCAAGGCCTTTTTACCATCTTTGTTAGTTACTTCATCAACACCACCAACAAATAACACGTCGTACTTTAAAGGTGAAGCAGGAATAACTACTTCAGATGGATCTGTGGCAAACTTCGCCGGATCGTAAATGTTCGCATCCAAAGTTGGAAATACGCTTTGCGATTGAGCCGCGAAAGCGGTCAATGCACATGAAATGGTAAGAAATACTTTTTTCATAAATAGTTTTATAGGTACCGCAAAATTGAACTTGGAGCGTTTTCTTAATGGAACCACAGAATTAAAGGAATATTAGGTTTGTGATCGCTACTTAATTCAGAATACATATTGGATTAACGAAAGCATTAATCCAAAAAACCTTGTAAAAACTGCAAAAAATTACCATTCAAATGGTTGCACAAATCGCAAATGATGCCTTGGTTAAATTTGCACATTGCTATTACGTTTTGTTAAAATCGCCTTAATCACAACGTGATTTAGGGGATAACTTGAGAACAAATTTCCGATAAGTATCGACGGTCCTCAAGTAATTTTGTATTTTATATTTTTACGTGAACGCAAGCAACAATTTTCTAGATACACTACGTTTTGAGTCCATTGACGGTATTTTTACCCTTATAATTGGCGTCATTTGGCTTATTGGCACCATTTTTTTCTTCTATTATTACACGCCCGTTAAAAAACGCACGGAAGTGGCCGCTGCAAGGCCTCATAAACCGGCCAGTGTAATCATCTGTGCCCGAGATGCTTCGTTGCATCTTGAAAAACATTTAGAGGATTGGCTGTACCAGGACTATCCCGAATTTGAAGTGGTGGTAGTAGACGATTGCAGCGCCGATGAAACGGCTTACTTATTGGTAACAGAAGCTGAGAAACATCCGCGTTTGAAATACGTGCTGATGGATCCTGCGGTAATCAAAAACGGGGGTAAAAAACTGGCCTTAACCTTAGGCATCAAGAAAGCGCAATACGAACATTTGGTTCTCACCGATGCCGATTGCGTTCCACGCGGCGACCAATGGTTGAAACACATGATGTCGGGCTTTAGCGAAGGAAAATCCGTTGTATTGGGCGTGGCTCCTATTCAATCGAGCGGGTTTTTAGGCGCTTTACTGCATTATGAAAATGTGTTTACTGCTTTGAATTACTTGGGTATGGCGTTGCGTAAACAACCCTACATGGGCGTAGGACGTAGCTTGGCTTATACCAAAACCATTTATAATTCCGTAGGCGGATTTTCTGCCCACCATCATATACCCGCTGGCGACGACGATTTGTTTGTGCAAGCGGTTGCAACGGCCCAAAACACATCGGTTGTTATTGAACCTGAGGCCTATGTAGATTCTAAAGGACCTAAGAATTTCCAAGCCTATATGCGGCAGCGCATGCGGCATTTATGGGTGGGAAAATTGTATCAAACATCGATATCCCTTAAACTTTCCATACTGCCAATTTTGAACGTGCTTTTCTGGTTGAGTATCCTTATTTATTTTATTGTGGGAAGCTCTTGGGTTTATCCAACGGCCTTATTATTGGTAAAACTCATACCCGAATGGATCCTTTTTTATCAAAAAAGTCAGATTCTTTCCATGCCTTTGGCAGCACCCTTTTATCCTTTTTGGAATTTCTTTCATAGCTTTTGGTATATTTACGTCGGAATCAAAGCTTTTTTCAAAAAGAAAATCATATGGTAAGCGCCGAAATTATATTTAAGTATTTCCCCAATTTTAACGACAAACAAGTCGAGCAAATTCAAATTTTGCACGAATTATATCAGTACCACAACAGCCGAGTAAACGTAATTTCCCGCAAAGACATTGAGAATTTTTATGTGCACCACGTATTACACTCGCTGTCGCTCTTAGAACTAGCGTCTTTCGATCGCGTTGAGTCGGTTATTGACATTGGCACCGGCGGCGGTTTTCCCGGGATTCCTCTGGCCATTGCCCTACCGAAGATTCAATTTCATTTGGTGGATAGCATCGGAAAGAAAATTCAAGTGGTAAAAACAGTCGCAGACGACATCGGGTTGGTCAACGTGAGGGCGACTCATGCGCGTGCGGAACAAATCAATGAAAAATTCGACATGGCTGTTTCACGAGCGGTTGCTCCCGCTAAAGACATGATCGATTGGATGCAGGGCAAATGGCGCAATAAACCGTATATGGCCTTCTTGAAAGGCGGCGATTTGAGCTTGGAAATGAACGAGGCCTTAGAATTGAATCCCCGTTTGAAAATCAAATCTAAATCAATATTCGAACGCATCCCAGAACCTTTTTTTGAAACTAAAAAGGTTCTGCTACTCAATTAAACAACCTTAATTCCTGTTAATCGGCAATCAGCGCATTTAGCGAATTCCGAATATCGTTTTGGCGTGCGCTAATGCATTTGCGAGTCCTGAAATATCTTTACCCCCTGCGGTGGCAAAGAACGGCTGTCCGCCCCCACCCCCTTGGATAAACTTGCCGCATTCGCGGACCATATTACTGGCATTCCAAGATTTTTCAGCCCCAATTTCTTCGGAAATATAAATCGCAATTCCAGGCTTATCGTCGGCTTCGTAAGCCAAAACGACCACCAACGGATGCAAAACATCTTTCAAGTCAAAACACAATTGTTTCGCCGCTTCGGCATGGGGTAAGGTGAGTTGTTTGAATACAAAATTCACATTATCGTGCGTCTCGACCTGTGTTTTAAGCACCTCCAAGGTTTGCGATATCTGAACTTGTTCCATGGATTCTAGGCGCTTTTTTAACTGATTTTGTTGGTCTAACAGTTTATCAAGCGACTGTAAAATGTCTTTGGGAGATTGCAGTTTTTCATAAACCGCTTGCAGTTCGTTTAGTTTGGATTGCACCCATTGCCAAGCGCCTTCATTACTGAGTGCTTCAATTCTTCGAACACCGGCAGATACACTTCCCTCCGAAATCAATTTAAACAAGCCAATATCGGCTGTTTGTTTTACATGGGTTCCACCGCATAATTCCATCGAATAGGCCGCATCAAATTGTATCACGCGCACAAATTCACCGTATTTCTCTCCAAATAAAGCGGTTGCTCCCTTATCGCGGGCCTCTTGAATGGGCAAATCGCGGAATTCGACCAAAGCAATGTTTTCGCGTATCTTTTGGTTTACACGTGCTTCTACGTCTTGAATTTCTACGTCGGACATTTTCCCAAAATGCGCAAAATCAAATCGTAAGCCCTCGGCGTTAACCAAACTGCCTTTTTGGGCTACATGCGAACCCAATACCTCGCGCAGCGCCGAATGCATTAAATGGGTAACGCTGTGGTTACTCGAAATCAAGTTTCTACGGGCGGTGTTTACGTTGGCTGTAAAAATCTGTTCAGGGTTGGCAATCGCGCTATGGGTAAAGAGAACGTGTAGTTTATTTTCTTTTTGGGTGTCAAAAATCTCAATTACGGAACCATCCTCGCCGATTAAAACACCGGTATCTCCAACCTGACCGCCACTTTCGGCATAAAAGGGCGACTCATCCAGTACCAATTGGGTGTATATTTTGCCTTTTTGTTCTACTTGACGGAAGCGCGATATACGGGTGGAACACGTAACGTGATCGTAACCACAGAACGACTCTTGGGATTCGGCTAACAGCACATTCCAATCGCCGGTATCCTTTTTGGCATCTGCTTTGGAACGGTTCTTTTGTTCTTGTAAGGCCTTTTGGAATCCATCAAGATCGATTTGAATGTCTTTTTCACGGGCAATCAGTTCGGTTAAGTCTATTGGAAATCCAAAGGTATCGTATAGTTCAAAAGCCATTTCTCCTGAAATCGCCTGTCCGCTGTTTTGTTCGAAGTAGTCGTTCAAGCGACCCATTCCCAAGCTCAAGGTTCTGAAAAAAGAAAGTTCTTCTTCCCGAATAACCTTTTGGATAAAGGCTTCTTGCTGTTGAATTTCTGTGAATGAATCTTTGAAGAAATCGGCTATGGCCGGCACCAATTCCGATAAGAACGGTTGGGTCAGATTTAAATAGCTATATCCGTATCGCACGGCACGGCGTAAAATCCGTCGGGCCACGTATCCGGCTCCATTATTGGCCGGTAACTGTCCGTCTGCAATAATGTCTGATTTTTCGGAATGTCCGTAAGGCACTTTAGACAATTCGCCTGTTTTTTGGATGATATAGCTGAATATATCGGTATCGTAATTGGACTTTTTTTGCTGGATTACCCGAACGAGGCGTTCAAATCCCATTCCCGTATCCACATGTTTGGCAGGCAGGGCTTGCAAAGAACCATCGACCAAACGGTTAAATTCCATGAATACATTATTCCATATTTCGATTACTTCAGGATGATCGGCATTCACCAATAAAGCGCCGTCTTGTTGGGCACGTTCTTCGTCTGAACGCATATCGTAATGTATTTCAGAACAGGGACCGCAGGGACCTGTATCGCCCATTTCCCAAAAATTATCTTTTTTGTTTCCCCGAACAATATGAGAAGCGGGAACCATTGACAGCCAAATGTCATACGACTCCTGATCAAAAGCAAGTCCTTCTTTGTCGTCGCCTTCAAAAACGCTCACATAAAGTCGGTCTGCAGAAAGTTGGTATACGCGGGTAAGTAGTTCCCAAGCCCAAGAAAGTGATTCCTTTTTGAAATAATCGCCGAAGCTCCAATTTCCCAACATTTCGAACATCGTATGGTGGTAATGGTCGTGGCCCACTTCTTCCAAATCGTTGTGTTTGCCGCTTACGCGCAAGCATTTCTGGCTATTGGCAACGCGGGTGTGCGTGGCTTTGGCGTTTCCCAAGAAAAAATCTTTAAACTGATTCATTCCTGCATTGGTAAACATCAAGGTTGGGTCGCCTTTCACCACGATAGGTGCGGAAGGCACACATTGGTGAACTTTAGACTCAAAGAATTGCAGAAATTGTTTTTTGATTTCGTGGGAACTGGGGCTCATAGATAAGCGCAAAGATAAAAAAAGCCACCGCAAAACGGTGGCTTTTTTGAATCCGTAAAACGGGTTTTTTTAGCTGATTTCGGCAAGTTTGGGGGCCGCCGATTTGATTTCATCGCTGGAACCCGCTGCAAACTTCTCGAAGTTATCATTGAATAGTTTTGATAATTTATTACACTGGGCGTCGTAAGCCGATTGATCCGACCAGGTATTGCGGGGATGCAACAACTCTGAAGGTACATTTTCACAGGCATTAGGCATAAGAATTCCAAATACCGGATGTACGGTAAATTCGCCGTTTAATTGGCCTTCTAGCGCCGCGGTGATCATTGCACGGGTGTAAGATAATTTCATTCTTGATCCCACTCCGTAAGGACCGCCTGTCCAACCAGTATTGATTAACCACACGTTCACATCGGGGTTTTCGGTCAATTTCTTACCTAACATCTCCGCATATTTGGCGGGGTCCAAGGGTAAAAAGGCTTTTCCAAAACACGCCGAGAAGGTCGCTTGGGGCTCTGTAACACCGGCTTCGGTACCCGCTACTTTTGCTGTGTAACCGCTAATGAAATGGTACATAGCCTGACTCGGTGTTAGTTTAGATATGGGAGG